>NZ_JAXQGA010000014.1:0-93918 GCF_034438075.1 Acetobacterium sp. K1/6
CAGCGATTCAATTACAAAACACCGGCAGCTGTATTCTATGAAAATATGGCATTGGCTGCCTAATCAAAACGCGAAAGGAGATTTATCTAAAAATTTCTAATTTCGTGTCTTGACAAGCGTGTACATTATACTCTTTCCAACTGCCCAAATCTGTTTTAGAAAGGATGTATCCACATGAAAACACGATTAAAACACCGACTATCGCTAATCTTCGTCGGTTTGGTCTGTTTGATTGTCATGTCCCCGATCACTTGGGCAAATGACATGGCTCCACCCTTAACTGCTCCATTAAATCCGGACTTTGTGCAATACCAGACTGACCTGGCTGCCGGTGAAATTAGCACCGCTACCACGGATGGGTATGGACTCGGCCACATTCCTGCGCCGCTTAACCGAGTGGATAGTCTTAAGGAAAACAGCTTTGATACCTCAGCCACCCTTCCCATCAGTTATGATCTGCGCACCACCGGCCGGGTTACAGCAGTACGCAATCAAGGACAGTGGGGAAGCTGCTGGACCTTTGCCAGTCTGGGTTCTTTGGAATCCTACCTCAAACCGATAAAAACTGAGGATCTTTCCGAAAATAACATGATGTGGAATCATGGCTTCGATTATGGACCCAATGATGGTGGTAACAGCGACATGGCTACTGCCTACCTGGCACGCTGGAGTGGTCCGGTCAGTGAAAGCAGCGATCCTTACGACTCGACTAAAAAAACTGGTCTGACTCCGATTCATCATGTACAGCAGATAGACTACCTCCCTAAATCTCAGGTTGCTGTTAAAGAAACGATCATCGCCGGTGGTGCTTTGTCCACCTCCATCTTTGCCGATGCCTTTGACTTTCCCAGTTACTATAATGAGCAGTCATTTGCCCTTTACTACGATGGCTACGCCCAAACAAACCACGATGTCGCTATTGTCGGATGGAATGATAATTTCGACCGTAACCTTTTTAGCAAGATTCCACCGGGTAACGGCGCCTGGATTGTCAGAAATAGCTGGGGCACCGATTGGGGTGACGGTGGCTATTTCTATCTTTCTTATTATGACACCTATGCTGCCAATAACGTGGTGGCCTTCCATAGTGCTCAGTCCACTAGTAATTACAGTCGGGTCTACCAATTTGATCCCCTTGGTAACACCATGTCCCGGGGTTATGCCACCGGTGACCAATCTTCCTGGGGAGCTAATATTTTTTCCGCCGTTGCCAGCGAAAACCTTACTGCCATCAGCACCTATTCATTAAGCCCCAACACCACTGCAGAAATAAAAATCTATACCAACGTCTCCCCTGACAATCCCAGCAGTGGTCAATTAAGAGCAACGCAAACGACAACCTTTACCAATCAAGGCTACTATACTGTTGACTTAAACACCCCGGTGAACCTGACGGCTTCTCAATTGTTTGCGGTGGTAATTAAATATACCACACCCCAATCGGATTATCCTGTTCCGGTTGAAGCACCGGTACCTAACTACAATAGTGGTGCCTCAGCTAATTTCGGGGAGAGCTTTATCAGTTCTGTCGGAACCGGCAATTGGTATGACATTGGTTACTACGATGATTCAAATGTTTGTATCAAAGCCTTCACTGGCGGACAAAGCGTTACCCTCCAAACGATTGCTATTACAAAACCCGCCAATAAACTGATTTATCAAATCGGAGAATCTCTTGATCTAGCTGGTCTGGAGGTTACCGGAACCTACAGTGATGGCAGCACCCGGGTAGAAACTGTCACAACGGCCAACGTTACCGGTTTTAACAGCGCCCAAGCCAGTGCTAATCAGGTACTGACCGTTACCGTGGGCGGCAAGACGGCCACCTATACGATTCAGATCAAAACTGCAACTGAGCCAACGGTTAATTGTTATTACCGTACCCATGTTCAGAACATTGGTTGGCAAGGCAACCGTTCCAATGGCGAAATAAGTGGCACTTCAGGCTATGGCTACCGTCTCGAAGCGATCCAGATGCAGCTTGGTGAAACTAACTATGACCTCGGCATTGCCTACCACACCCATATCCAGAATATCGGTTGGGCACCCTGGCGCTATGACGGTGAGGTCAGCGGTACCACTGGCTACGGCTATCGCCTTGAAGCCATCGAGATTCAGTTAGTCGGTGCCGATGCTGATCGCTTTGATGTCTATTACCGTGTTCATTGTCAGAACTTTGGCTGGATGGGTTGGGGTAAAAATGGCGAGATGGCCGGCACTTCCGGCTATGGCTATCGACTCGAAGCAATCCAGATCGAGGTCGTCCCCAAGGGCACTTATGCCAGTGGTTATGACGATAGTGATAACGGCGAACCGTTTTTGGAAATGAATTGATAAAAATCACCAAACAAAAAAGCAACGACGATACGTCGCTGCTTTTTGTTTGGTATACTAGCTAATTGGTTCGAGTGTATAATCTGTCCAACTATTAAAGCCAGTATAAATAGCAGGGTATTTGATAGTGGTAATGGCGGAGCCGCTCGTCGGCGGAATAGCAGCCGTTCCCAACGTCGGGGCATCCCCGTTAAAGGTAAAGGTTCGGGCTATCGGGGTTTGAAAGTCAGTCAAAGCGAATGCCGTATTTCCAATGGTTTGCAATCCGACGGGCAAATCGATGGTTGTTAGCCCCTGACAACCATAAAAAGCTGAGATTGGAATGCTGGTGACCTGACTTGGAATCGTAATAGCCGTTAATCCCGTGAAATAAAAGGCATTGATACCGATTGTTGTTAGGGAAGCCGGCAACGTCAGGGTTCGTAAATCACTACAGTCACCAAAGGCGTAGTCGCCAATTGAGGTAACCGTGTCTGGCAGTACGATACTGCTCAAGGCATAGCTTCCCATAAAACTTGAATTACCAATAATTGACAGTTGGGAACCAGACTTAAATGTGACCGTTGTCAGATTTGCGCAATTTTTAAAAGCTATTGCACCAATACTGGTTACCCTCGCGGGGATGGTTACCCGAGTTACACCACTATTATAAAAAGCAGAGGCCCCAATAGCGACAACATCCGCCGGTGTTCCATTAACGTCTATCGTGTCCGGAATCACCACATCCTTATTATCGCCATAATATTTGGTAATGGTGGCTTTGTTGTCGGTAACTAATACGTCATAACCCTCGGTCACTGTCACTGTGCAATTTTTAAAAAATGTATGATTGGGAGTCGTCGCTTTAATGGTTGCCGTTCCTTCGCTGATCCCGGTAACCAACCCGTTGACATCCACCGTGGCCACCGCGAGATTGTCAGACATCCACACCAGCGTCTGGTCGGTGGCATTGGTCGGTTCTACCGAAGCGTTCAGCTGAGCCGTTTTGGTCACCCCCACCGACAGGGTAGCTTTATCCAGAGTGACCCCTGTTACTTCAAAAGCCGGAATCCGCTCTGATTTTACTTCCGACAGCAGCGATTCACCGTGGACATCCTGAGCCTTGACAGCGAAATAATAGAGCTGCCTAGGCTCCAACCCGGTTTCGATTTTTGCTTTTGCTTCGGTCACAGGGGTAATAGTAGCATCTGAAAGATCACCTTTTTTACTAAAATAGACCTGATAGCCCGTTGCATTGGTAACTGCTGCCCAGCTTAAATCAACCGTCGGGGTGCCGGTATTGGTGGCCGTCGGGTCAGTCAGAGTTGGTTTTTCTAGAATAACCGCTTTGGTATACCCAGCCCAATCCACTGTTGAAAAGCCGATATAATTCTCATAATACTTGATCGTCGGAATGTGAGTAACGGTGATCGGAATCGCACTGGCACCTATCGCCCCCGGCACATCGCCCCGGAAGGTATAGCTGCGGCTGGCTGGTGCTTTGCCCGCATCAAAACCAAAGGTAGCATTCCCAATCGAAATGACCCCTTTAGGGATCTCGATATCCGTCAACTTGGAACAGTTATTAAAGGCTTCAGTCCCGATGGCGGTCAGTCCCGATGGTAGCGTCACACTGGATAAATTGCTGCACCCGGAAAAGGCCTGATCAGAAATGGCGGTAATGGTCAACCCGCCAATGGTTTCCGGGATCACAATGTCCGTGCTGCTGCCGTTCATCCCGGTGATCGTGCCGATGCCATCCGCGGTTTTGGTCACCTTAAATCTGGTCACGGCTACGGTGCAATTAGCCGACTGCGTCCCATCAGCCGACGTGGCGGTAATGGTAGCCTCCCCTTCGGTGTTGGCACTCCCGGTGACCTTCCCGGTGGCATCCACCGTGGCAATGGTGGTATCGCTGGTTGTCCAGGTGACCGTTTTATTCGTCGCATCCGCCGGTGCTACCGTGGCCGCCAGGGTTTCAGTATCATTGAAAGACAAGATCAAAGCCGATTTATTCAGACTTACCGCGGTAACAGCAATCGGCCCCGGGGGTGTTCCCCCACCACTGCCGCCGCCACTATCCGGCGTCGGAAAGACCGGTGGAATCACCACGCCCGGTTCCACCGTAACGGCACCTGGTTTCTTGTCAAAGACCACTCCGTCGGCTTTAACCTCGGCTTTGACCACATTGCCCTGACCTTTAACCGCCGCTTTGCCATCCAGCACCAGATCACTGACCGTGGTACCGGCCGCGACGGTTACCGTACTACCGGCGGCCCCGGCACTCACCGTCATCGTCCCGATAGTGGTGGTAGCGCCCTGGGTGGTCACGGTCATGTTGGGGGCATTGACTTCCACGCTGTCAAACTTACCTTCCAAAATAATCGTTTCCCCGGTAGCGTCTTCAGCGATCACGACCGCCAGCCCATCTACATCCGTGGCCACAATCCGCACGGCTCCACTGGCGGTTTTCTCCATGATAATGCGGCTGTACGCACCGCCGTTGATCTTAATGCTGTTAACCCCGCCGCCGTGGACAACGGTATCGCCCTTAACTGTGACGTTGTTCAGGGTGACGTTGCCGTCCCCCACGGCCTCACTAATGGTCAGATTACCCTGAATCAGCAGATTCTGGAGAGTTACCCCATCGGCTGCGACAATTACATCACCGGCCACTGTTTCAGTGCCAGTGGTCGGGCCGTAAGTACCGACCTTGTCATAAACCGTCGGCTCAATTGGTTCCGGTGGATCAACCGCGGTTTTAACTACCTGTACCAGCAGCGCTTCCAGACGCAGCGAACTCCCGACCGTGCCTAACTGCGCACCATCGGCCAGCCACTGGGTTTTATCAGCCGGCAAATCGCCAACATTCTGAACATGGCCGCGATACTGAACGCTGTAATCCGTCAACGCTTTCCCGGCGCGATCAGTCAAAACAATCTTGACCGCTTCAATTCGCAGGCCGTCCCCCCGAGTACCGGCATAGGCACCGTCTTTGGGCCAATCGGCGGAATCGTTCTCGTCATACAGCCAGCCCTTATTCTGAACATGGACGTTATAACGCAATTCCATCCCCTCGGGAACGGTTCCCGTCAACTTAATTTCAAAGCCCTCAATCCGCTTGCTCTGACCAACCGTGCCGATGATTTCGGGACTGTCGACCCAGCTGCCGTCAAGTGGGTAATCGCCCTGATCTTGAATGTGGCCCCGGTAGGAAACTCCCACGGGATTATCAGCAGCCCAAGCCGTTAGCGGTAACCATAAAAAAAGTATTGTGATCAAAGCACACTGGTAAACAAATTTATTATTCATTTTTCTCCTGCCATTCTCATCTATTTAAAATATTGTCTTAATTTTACCACTTCTATAAAAACCATTCTATCTTTTAAATGGCGTATTTTTAATGTAAAAAGGAGTAGATTTTTAAAATCAACAGTCAACACTATAACAACCCGTTCTTAACTAGCAAAAACCCGCAGTCCAAAAACTACGGGTTCATGTAATACAACCAAAGCTGTGTAATTAATTCAACGCTGATCATAAATTAAACAACTATCCGGTTTATTCAGTCTTTACCAGCATAATCTTAATCCCTTCCAGTCGCAGCCCCTGACCCGCCGTTCCGGCGATTTCACCAGATTTAAACCAACTGCTGCTGTCGTCTTCATCCCGCAACCAGCCCTGATTCTGTACATGTACCGTGTAAAGAAGGATATAGCCGGAGAGATCTTCAAGGGTCAGACAGATATTTTCAAGCCTCAAGCCCTGCCCGCTGGTACCGGCAGCGGTGCCCATGGTAAAGGGACCCAGATCCCCCTGATTCTGTACATGTGCTGCGGTTTCTATACTGGCTCCTTCCGGCACATCGCCGATAAGCTCGACCTTCAGTGCCTCCAATCGTTTGGACTGTCCGGAGGTGCCAGATAAACCCCCTTCAGTAACCCAGTCGGTTTCCCAGCCGATGTCCTGGATATGGGTGAGGTAGCGAATTCCAATTGCTTCCTCTAGCTCTTTACCAATCATCACTTTCAGGGTCAAATCCTCGTAATTGGCCATTGACACCTTAATTGAAATCGTTGCCCCGGTTGTCATCTGATTATTAGCCATTTCGGATACATCATAGCGAACGGCTGCTACATCCTGCCGTAACCAATAGCTAAGCTGACCATTCTGATCGACCTCTGGAGTATTCCCCAGTAGCTGATCGGGATCAGATACCCCGATGATTTCAAACTGAGTTGCACCCCGGTTTGATGGTAGCCCCTCCGCCAGTAAAGCTACACCACCAGACTGATCGTCGGGCGGGATTATGGTTATATCGGCTGGCGGCGTAGTCACTGCCTTGGTAACAGTCACTTGTGCTTGAGTCTGGTAATCTGTGTAACCAGGACAAGTTATCTTTATACATAAAGGATAGCTGCCAGCTCCGGTCATTACCGGCGGGATCGTCGCATAGGAAAGACCATCGCCGCTGTAATAAACCGTGGCCCCTGGCGGCAATCCGGCGATATCAATCGCCAGATGACCTTCGGCATCAAAGGAAAGCGGATGGGTACTTAAACTAACTTCCGGAAGCGTCGGGCTCACCACCCCACCAGTACCGCCACCAGTGCTGGCCGGATTGACCGTCAGTACACCCGGCTTATAGGTGATCAAGTAGTTTTCATTGCCACCACTGACAACACCTCCGCTGGGGGTAATCGGATAGTTGCCCGCTATTCCCTTAGCAATATCGTTTTTTAGATAATCACAGGCAAAACTAACCCCTGTCAGGGTATCACCCTCAGCCAGATCAGGGGGACTATACGCATCGGCTGGCCGTTCGCTACCGGCTGTGATGGTCTGGTTTTGGGCCTTGACCTCAATCGGTCGCGGTAGAATGTTAAAAGAAATCGGCCCCAAATTCCCAGTATAAGTTGGATTCTCAGTTGGCACAAAAATATCCAACTGAAAGCTGCCCGCCTTGGTCGGAGCGATACTGCTGTCGTAACTGTCACCATCTGTGCTATGGTAACGATAGGTTAGCGGCCCGGGATCGACCGCCTGGCCACCCGCATCACTGATTGTCACACTTCCCGCTGGCAACAGTGGATTACCATCATAGGTTTTATTACTAACTGAGATACCGTCAATTATCAGGGTTTGCTTATCAATCAGATTTATTTTCACACTAACTGTAATTGGGTCGTAATTGTTGCTGTCAATAATAACTGGAATCGTTGCCGTATCACCAACCGCCCCTCCCTTAATACGATAGTTAATACAGCCATCAACGCCAATACTAGGTGTTCCGTCTAGAATGCCCTGGTTATCGCTGAGTGTGCCCAGAACATAGTTACTCGTCCCCCGATTAGCTGGCAACAAGGTTGTTACGTCAATACTCTCGTCGAGATTGGTGATACCATAAGTATAATTTTTTTCAACCGGTGCCACTGTGGGGGCACTGGCCTTCGTGACGATGGCAGTCAGCTTTCCACATAAAAAATCATAGTGATAAAAGTCACTGATTTTAACATAAACATCAACACTGTCAACCTCATTCATCTCTGGCAACGTATCTGAAAAGCTGCCCTCTTGACCGGTTGAGCTGTAGGTTATGGCGGCTCCTTCCGGGGCACCACTGACAGTTACAAGCGAATGGTTGCTACCGTCAAAGCTTTCGTTATAAGGGGTTACACTTACCCCGCTAAAAGCCTCGCGTTTTATGGCGGTAAAAGTCACATCGTTGCTGCCGACCTGATAATTACTGTCGGTAAAGGGGGCCCCATCAAGGGTTAAGGCATAATCAACTGACTGGAGGGTGCTGACGCTATCGTTCTGATTGTGATAGCTGATCAGATCAGCTGTAGCATCTGAATAATCAAATATTATCCGATAGACCTTTTTATCGGACTGGGTGCTTAAAACCGGTCGCGGATCAGCACTTCCAGTTAAGGTCTGACCCCAACTAAGGCTTGACTGGCCAGCCTGCAGGTCGTAGCAGACCTCACCATTGGTAAAACTGGTCGTATCTTTTCTGGCCGTTTCGGTGTCGATATCAGTACTATTACTACCAATGCCATTACTCGCTGTATTTTTCAGATAATAGCAATTTAAAACCGTTACAGACGAACTTTTTTGACCAATAATCGATCCCTGCTTACACTTGGTACCAAAGCTAGCAAAAATAATTGCTCCGCTATTGTAGCAATCACTGGTCGATCCAAAAAATGAGTCACCGCTAATCCCGCCAATTTCGATATTATAATCATTAACATCCGAACTGGTACTTTTTACTGTACCAGTGTTAAAGCAGTTAAGCATAATACCTTGCTGAAATCCGACAATGCCCCCAATACTGCCCTTAACCCCCGTTACTGTTCCACTATTGGAACAGTTTTCCAAGTTGCCCATAAAAGTCCCGGCGATCCCGCCAACCCGTTGTGTGCCGCTGACGGTGGCGGTATTATGACAATTAATGATCTGACTGCCAGAATTGGCCAACCCGATAATTGCTCCGACATCATATCCACCGCTGATCGTTGAATCTGTAAGTGTCAGATTTTTAATAGTCCCGGTACTCATGCCAAAAAGACCGCTAAAGTCATTGCCGAAGCTCAGGTAAAGCCCGCGGATGACATGGTTCTGACCATCAAAGACACCCTGATAACGATAGCTGATGTTTTTACCAATCGGCTTCCAGGGATTGGTCTCAGTATTGCTGAGTGCGATATCCGCTGTCAATTTGGCATTGACAACACCATTAGCTGGGACAGCATTGACAAAATCCGAAAAGGCGGTCAAGTCAACCCCATCACTAATAAGTACCGTGGCATCTGACTCAGTTTCCAAGCAATACAGGCTGGCACTGCTGCTCTCACTCCAGCTGCCGCTCTGGTCTTCCTGAACATAAAGGATATGAGTCCCCCGGGACAATGGCCCACTGGGACTAAAGCTGGTTTCCGTCGTCGCCTGCCAGTCTGTTTCATTATCAAGACTATAGCGATAACTGCTAGTCATGCCAGTCCATGACCAGGTCGCCGTTTTATCGGTCGTCACCGCCGCTTTCGTACTGACCGTTGGCCCAGCCGCCAACACCGGTCCTCCACCCCACAAAATAACAAGTCCAATTGCCAATCCTAAAATAAGCTGCTGCAATTGTTTCATCTTTTCACCTTCCTATTTTATCATTTCGCATCATTTAACTTCTGGATGATTTAAACTTATATTTTTTTATAAGAATATCCTAACACATAAGTTGCCGATGAAAAGGCGTAGTTTTCTACTAAAAAGGCGTATTTCCACATTGCTTTTTTAAACCGTTCTTTAACTGAAAAGAAACCGCTAGCCTCAGGCTGTCATTTTTGGTTGATTTAAACGAACGGCGGCTGTTTTTTTTCGTAGCCAATCAACGTGTACTGATTTCTACCATTTACACCATCGCCGTAAGCGGTTATACTAATTCTAAGTAAGCATTTCTTATTATCGATAGGCTGTTGTTCTTATTGGGATAACGGCATCATCGTGCCAGGTATTTATTTTACCTCAAACTATTTCATTGCTATTTATACACCTAAGGAGGAAACCCTATGTCCGTTATCCAAAACATGATCCAAACATATAATCTCGTTTATCAGGTACAAAAAGATTATCCCCTGGAAATCATCGTCACCACCGATCTTTATCATGAGCGGCTAAAACTGGCTAATACCAAATGCGACCAGGCTATTATTAAAGCATCCAAACAAGAGCTTGATGACAGCCTAAAACTGCTGGTACTACCCGATGAGCAGGATGATCATTACTATTTACTACTCCATGAAGATCTTTTTGATGAAACCCAGCAATACGGCCAAGCCATTGCCTACGAATACACCCGATTGATTGACTTTGCTGATATTAAAGAAAAATACGGTGTTGCTAATTTGCGGGCCGCCCAATTCCCCGATTCCGCCTGTTTTTTATTCTTGGCCGAAGTCCGGGCCTGGTTCCGGGGGTTTTACCTTTACTACAACCTGACCAGCGTTGAAAACAAAGCGGTACTTTTTTCTTATCTCTGTGGTACTGTCCCGGAATACGAAAGCCTGCTTTCTTTTGATCTGACTGCCCACATGCAGGCATTAGCCGAATTCTATGGACAAGCTCTGGCCATCGGGTCCTATGTAAATTTCGATGTGAGCCTCCCGGATTACTTAAAACGCCATCACGTCCATGAGCTGCTTAAAGCTGTCCAAGACAATATTAACACGATCAGCATCTTTGAGAATTACGATGCGATCCATAAGGCCTATGAGGATTTTATTCAGATCAAATCCAAGGAAACGGCCCCCCATGTTCACAGCCACACTTGCAACCATACCCACCACGATCATTAAATTTTATCTTCCCATTGTCTGGCGTAAGCCGAAAGCGATGTCTGCTACACTTTTGAAACTGCGAAATAGGTTGAATTAATCTGGATAACACAGTACAATTAAGTCATACTGCTGTATCGTTATACTACCGTACCGACCAATTGTTAAACGCTTGTTCGCTGCGGGATCGGATAGTAAAAGCAACTTATCAAAGAGACGAAAATCGCAAAATTCTGGAGAAGAAATTGGAAATAACAACGCACAAAATTATCTGTACAGAAAAGACATTTAATATCAGTGAAGTCATCCGACAAAAGAGACTAATGGCTTATTTTCAACCCATTATGTCCGTCACTGGGAGAAAAATATTGGGATTGGAAGGCTTGATCCGGGGGATTATTCCGGGTTCAACCCAAATTATTCCACCAAAGCTGCTTTTTGACGCTGCTGCTAAAGTCGGGCTGACGACCCCACTGGATCGGGCTTGCCGGGATGCAGTTCTTACTGCCTTCCGGGATTATCATCAGACAAATCGGGACTTGCTCTTATTTCTCAACCTGGACACGGCCATCATCGATAAGGTGGGCGGCTCCAATTACCTTTGGGAACAAGTTAATAGCAGCGGCATCAGTCCTAAAAATATCGTCATCGAAATCAATGAGTCAAAAGCTATGGACGCCCAAGGCTTGACCCAATTTGTGACCACCTATAAAAACAAGGGCTTTTTGATCGCTCTGGACGATGTCGGTGCCGGTTTTTCCAATATGGACCGTATCGCCGGCTTAAAACCAGACATCGTCAAAATTGACCGCTCCATTATTGCGGATATCGATCGCATTTATCACAAGCAGGAAGTCTTTAAATCGCTGGTAAATCTGACTAATAAGATTGGTGCCCTGATTGTCGCCGAAGGGGTGGAAACCCGGACCGAAGCGATTCAGGTGTTAAAATTGGGCGGTCAGGTAATCCAGGGTTTCTATTTTGCCAAACCCAGCGATGATTTTGTTCTCAAAGCTGAACTGATTGCTAAAACCGCTTTGGTGGTAGACAACTATAAAGCCCTGTTGCTCCAGGAGCTGGAGGATTACAATCAGAAGTGTATGGCTTACACCCAAACCGTTAATGGGATGATCAAAGCTCTGGCGGTGGTGGATCACCCCAATGAATTTGACAACCAGCTCCTCCAATGCCTGATCCTCACAGAAGCGGTGGATTGTGCCTATGTGCTGGATGAATCCGGAATTCAATGCAGCGACACAATTGGTGCCAAAAACATGGGTGCCTGCGAAAAACTGGTGTTTCATTCTGCTAAGATGGGGGTCGATCACTCAATTAAAAACTTCTATTATAATCTGATCAAACGCAAACAGGATACCTACATTTCCGAACCCTATGTCTCGATGGCTACCGGGAATCTCTGCATCACCTATTCCCGGGTTTTTCGACTGGCAGCCAAAAAATACATCCTCTGCGTCGATTTTTTGGAAACCCAGCAACCCCTCCCTGTTAGCCCTTAAACGGCATAAAAAAGATGAACCCGCGGGTTCATCTTTTTTTATATTGGCTGAAATCGACCTTCGCCGGGATCTGCTGTCCGGTGAGATCGTTAAAATAGTTATAGGCTGTTTTATCGGTAAAGCTGCCGTCTGAAAAAAGAATATTCTTTTTCATTTTTACCTGAAGCTCATAAAGAATCCGGGTCAGTTCCTCGGCTTCAGCTTCATCCATTATAAACTTAATCCCATACTCAAAGAGATTGCCCTCCGCTTCCTGGCTCCAAACTGGGGTCCCCAAGGCAATGATTTCTTTTCCTAAAAGAGTCGTGCTAAACTTGAGGGTGAAATCCCGTTCCAGTGGAAACTGGATGTTGGATATAAAGCAAAGCCCACCGGGACCAATATTTTTAATCAGGGCCTTTGAATTTCCCACGTTCATTTTTTTGTCTTTAATTCTCAAAATTGTCAGATCTGTTCGTAATAGATCACGAAAGGCCTGTCTGAAATAGCGTCGCCTTTCAACTCGGGGTTTAAATGTTGTGTTGCTGAGAACCGGTCGGCACTTTCCTTTTTCCAGCAGTTCATCAATTTTCAAAAAGGGAACGGGTCGTGAGTAAAGGTATCCCTGCCCTGAAAAACAATTATTTTCTCTGAGAAATGAAAGCTGATCCCAATTCTCGATACCTTCGCAAACCAGTTTAATGCGCAACTCCTTGGTCAGATTAATAATCGCCTGGGCAATGATGGCTGTTGTCCTATCTGCCATAATATTCTTTAAAAAGGACGCATCCATTTTTATGATATCAATATTAAAGTACTGCAAGTAACTTAGCGAAGAATAACCGGTACCAAAATCATCCAGTGCGACTTGAATACCCGCCGACTGGAGTTTTTCAATATCATCAATGGCTTTATAAGCATTTTCGATAATCAGGCTTTCAGTCAGTTCGACGATCAGATATTTGGGATCCATCTCATATTCTGCTAATATAGCGGTAATATTGTTGACAAAATCACGCTCGTAAAACTGGATGCTGGAGAAATTAACCGAAACATAGACTGGTTCGTAGCCCTTCATCATCCAATAACGATGATCTTCACAAACTTTCCTAAGCACCCATTTCCCCATTTCTACAATGGCGCCGGTTTCTTCGGCCAGGAAAATAAATTCTTCCGGCGAGACAATTCCCCAATCCGGATGATTCCATCGAATCAAGGCTTCAACGGCTAAGATCCCATTGTTTTTTATCCGTACCATGGGTTGATAAAAAACCATAAACTGATCGCGTTTAACGGCCATCCGTAAATCGTGGCGCAGTTGGAGCTGTTTATAGTTTTGGATGTTGAGCTCTGAGGAATAAAACCGATAGCCGTTTTTGCCTTCTTTTTTAGACCAAACCAGGGCGATGTTGGCATACTGAACCAACTGTTCAATTTCATCCGGCGCTTGAGTTTCTGTCGTCAACTCGTCCTCTTGCTCCCCGTCTTTTGCTTGTATTTCGAGCGGATAAACACTGACTCCCACATTCACATTGACATCAAATTCATAGATATCTATTTTAAAGGGACGGTCAAAAAAATTGATAACTTCCAAAACTCTGGCTTCGTAGGACTCCAGGTTAATTAATTTCTCAATGACAATGGCAAACTGGTCTTCCGAATACCGAGAAATCAGGGTATCTTTTCCCAAAAGCCCCCGTAGTCGCATGACAATCTGAACAATCAGCTGTTGCCCGACATTAAATCCCATCGAATGATTGATTTCTTTAAACCCTTCAAAATCCAGCATTAACACAATCAGGCTTTGCTGGTCAATTGTCGCTTTTAGGCATTTTTCAGCTAGCTCTTTTTTAAACTGATTTTGTTTGGGCAGAGAGGTTGTTTCATCATAGGATGCCAGCTTTTCTATTTTCCGTTGCATGATGATGCGATCAGTTACATCCCGAAAATCCAGAACTAATCCCTGAATAATGGGATGATCCAGAAAATTCTGGATATGAACCTCAAGGTAAATTGGCTTCTCGGTTTTTCTACCAAAGGTTATAATCCCCGTTTCCGGGCTCTCTTTATTTTCCATGGCGCTATGAATCAGGCCCTTTAAATAAGCCGCTTCATCGTGGTCATAATAGTTATAGACACTTTTACCGATCATACTCCCGGGATTGTAATTAATAACTTTTTGAGAGGTATCACTGATATATTTAATAATGCCATTCTCGTCAATAATCTCAAAAACCATCCCGGACTCCTGAATGAGCATTCTTGTTCGTTGCTGTATTTTGTCGATCTCCTGCTGTTTGGTTTCGATGGCGCGTTCGAACTCTTTTTTTTCGGTAATATCCTGGATGGTCCCGTAAGCCCGCATCATCTGACCGCTTTCATCAAGCTTAAATTCTGCTACTTGAAAAACATCACGAAAGGTCCCATCTTTTCTAATTACCCTAAATTCAAGTTCAAAAGGATCTTCAGTTAACTGACCAGACATGGAAGCAATAATGATATCACGATCTTCAGGATGCACCCGGTTCATGAAATCCTCAAAGGTCCCTTCAAATTCCCCGGCTGTGATGCCAAAAATGCGGAGCGCTTCATTTGACATGAAATTCTCCTCCTTCCTGACATTCATTTCCCAGCTTCCAATTTTTGCCAGTCGCTGCGCTTGCTCAAGATTTTTTTTAATAAAAATAATTTCATTTTCCAGTTTTTTTATCTCAGTGATGTCCTGGATGGTTCCTACCAGATCTGTATTAAGTCCATCTTTGTTCTTAATGGGTTCCCCTACCAGACGCAGGTATTTAATGGTCCCGTTTCTTAATTGAATCCGGTATTGGAGATCAAATTTTTCACGGGCTAACCGTTTTTGGGTTAGCTCTTCTAAAACACAACGATCTTCCGGATAGGTGAAGTCAATTAATTCAATAACGGTCCCTCTAAACTCTTGTGGTTTGAGATCATAAATTCGATAGATTTCGTCAGACCAGAAGAGTTCATTTTTTACCGCATTGTATTTCCAACTGCCTAAGCCAGCAACCTTTTGGCCTAAATTCAGGTTCTCACCCAGTTCTTTTAAACTGTTTTCAATAATTTTTTCACTGGTAATATCCTGAAGCGCACCAATAATTTTTTTGGGCTTACCCATTTCATCCACCAGGGTTCGGGTTTTTTCTTTGACAAATTTTTCATTTCCCTGGCCAGTGATAATTTGATACTCCAGTTCCTGATCCTTTCCCAAAAATGCCAGCTCACGTGAATTCTTTACCTTGCTCACATCTTCTTTGCTGACATATTGAAAATAAGACTCCGCATTTTCTCCTAATTGATCAGGAGCTGTCTCAAAAATACGATAATACTCATCGGTAAAATAGACCGTATCATTCCCAATTTCGTAGGTCCAACTTCCCGTTTTCATCATTTCCTGAGCATGACGACGATTCTCGAGGTACCATTGATCCTTTTCCGGTAAAGTTGACGATTCTTTTAATTTTATGCGATTAAATAAGTTATCTAACGCCATCCTGCTCACCACCTTTCCATAACGCCCGGTTTGAGTATATCCTGACTGTAAATCCCATTATTCTCCCATAAATATCCGGCTTCATCTGGTATCAGATGATAGAATTTATAATAGCCAATTTGACGGTCGCCGTTTTTATCCAACCGCAATACCCCGCCAACCCCGCGGAAGCCGTTATTATCGACATAGGTGTTGATTGTTTCCGGGGTTGCAGCAGTGCCTTCAGATAGATAGGCACAACCCAACAGCCAGATCCCATCAAATGAACTGATCAGACTTTCCTTTAGTGGTTCATCGGTTTTCAGTTTGCTATTGATAACATAATAGAGCGGATCAAACTTATCGCCATAGGGGCTAAAGTCGATGGTGGTATAATCAACCGAAGCCGCATTTTGAGCGGCAGTTTGATCAGCCAGCACTGCCTTGGAAAGGGCTGAGCTGTCAGTTCCGTACCATTTCACCTGCAACAGCGGGCTGGCGTCGCCGATACGGCCAAACAAATCGACAATCTCAGCATATGAAACGGTTAATACGGCTGTTCTAGCAGCATCCCCGGTTTCGACAGCCGCCTCAGCCTGGGCCAGCGTCGCGCTATAATCATCACTAGCCGGATCGTAAGCCACAGCCATCACATCACCGACAAAGGCCTGTTTCATCAGTTCCACCATATCCGTGCCATAACTATCATCCGCATGGATGATAACCAGTTTGTCAATGCTATCCTGTTTCAGCAAGCCCGACAGGGCTTTGGCTTCGATGCTGTCATTTAAGACCAGCCGATAGATCCGATCGGTCACGCTTAATGAAGCACTGGAGGATAACGGTGAAATCGCCACGATTCCCGCCGCATCGATGATCGGTTTAACCGCTTCCAGTTCGGTACTGTTAATCGGACCGATGATACTTGTAACGCCCTGATCGACCAGCTTTTGGGCCGCCTGCTTAGCCTGTTCGTTATCACTGCCGGTGTCTTCCACCACCAGCGCTAATTCCAGATCCGATCCCACCGATGCTGCATAGGTATTGAAACGTGTGATAGCCTGATCCAGAATCATCTGAATATCTTCACCGTTTTCCGAGCGGTTACCCGTCAATGGCAGCAATGCCCCAACCTGAACCTTGCCTCCATCGGCGGCCACTTTCCAGTCAATGGTTTGAATAATCGGCTCACCTTTTCCCAGATCGACAATATGTCCCTTACAGTTCCAGCTATAGCTATCACCATCTTTAATGCAGATATAGCGCAAGTATTTAGAGCCGCGGGTATCCCCGTTTTCATCCATGGTATTAAAGGAACCAAAGGCATTTCTAAAATTGCCCGCAGCCCTAACCAGATTAGCTTTCAGGGTATCAAAATCGCTCACCTCATCCAGTTCCGGCGCCTGAGCGTAGGTATCTGCCAGCAACCACAGGGCGTCCCAGGTGGTGATGGCATAGGGAGAATAATCAGTGGCACCATTGAGCAATTCGCTGATTATCGGCATTGCATCCAGAGAAACCCCCTTATCTCCAAGGGTCAACCCTTCCATCCCGGTTTTTTCCAGGAAGGCAGCTACCTGAAGATCCGTTAAAATTGCTGGATTACCGATGATATCAGCGCTGGCGAACCATTTCATAGCCGACAGCTGATCATCAGTCATTACCTTTTTAATGAGATCTGCGCCAGTCTGACTGGGGGCAATTATCACCACGGCGGTATTGGTCGCATCCGCACCAGCTGCCAGTGATTTCACGCTTTCCGCTACACTGGCAAGATCTGGATTTTCAGCGGCTATGGCAACCGTTCCGATCACATCCATCCCCTGAGCCGGGGCCATTTGCTGGAGATAGGTATCATATCCCCGGCCATAGGTATCATCCACAAAAACGGTGATGAGATGTTTCTTTTTGTAAACCGTATTCATAATCCGGGTCAAACCATCAACCTGACTGGCATCGGTACCCACCATTCGAAAGAAAGTGTCCGGCTGAGATAATTCGGTAGCAGTTGCCGATGGACTTAGCAACAGCATCTTGTTGTCTTTGGCATACTGTACTACCGCCAGGGCCTCGTCACTGATCATTGGTCCGATCACCGTGGTAATTCCCGCTGCCTTTAGTGCTTCCAATTCACTTAAGGCCTTATCCGGGTTACTCTGGGTATCCCGAATCTCCAGTACCATCTGCATCCCACGGTCAGCCAGATAATCATTGACAAATGGCAGCGCCGCATCTAACGCTGTTTCGCCAGCCGTTCCGGTGGCCTTCCAGGTCCCCGTAATCGGCAACAAGACCCCAATTTCAACCGTTCTCTTAGCCTGAACCGATGCTGCTGGCATCATAAAAAAACTAACTCCCAGTGCCAATGCCAAGACAAGGGTTAAAGTAATAATAGACTTTTTCATTTTTCCTCCTTTAAACTGATATTTTCGATTCCTGACTAATTATTTTAAATGTATTACAATCAGTATACGCTCTTATTTTTCGTTTAGCAATCACTTGTTTTATTTCATTTATACTTGCGCAATTTGAATCATTGATGAATACTCTTCACTGCAAATAAAAACAGCACCAGGACTCTGGTTTAAAGTCCCGGTGCCGTTTGCTAAAAATGATTGTCAATCAGTAAATTTGCCCGTTTTAAAAAAGCGTCAATTACTTCAAGTTCTTCCCTCGCCAGTCCATCAAGGTAGGAAAAAAGTGGACTGTCATAATGATTATGATACTTTTGATGCGCCCGATAAGCATCTTTTCCTTTCTCTGTCAGATAAAGCCGCATCCTCTTTTTATCCGTTTCATCAATTGCCTTATAGACGACATTCTTCGCTTCCAGCTTTTTAATGGTTTTGGAAACCACCGCTCGGGTAATATTAAAGTTTCTCGCCATCTCCGATACAAAGATTCCCGGAAAATCGCCGATCATCTTGATCATATGAATTTCCCCGCGATAAAAAACCAGATCACCTCCAAAGTCAAGAACGTTAGTCTTTCCATTGGCAATCTTTTCAACCATTTTTATATATTCACTAATTACAGCATTTACATCTTCTTTCATGAATAAATTATAACCGATGGTTTGGCATAATTCAATTAGTTGACGACATAATTTCCTTTTCACCTTTAATCAGGGCCCAGTGCCTAAAGAGTTTATCACCACATAATTCCGGTAATTCAGTAATGCTGATCTGCTGATACCCAGTCGTTTTCAGCGTTTGCGCAAACTGTACTGAATTGGCATTACGCAGTGGTAACAGCTTTTCAATCGCTTCGGTATAATGACTTGGCATCCTTTCTTTTGTATCTTCTGGACAAAAACACAAAATCCTGCCACCTGGTTTTAAAACCCGCCACCACTCCCTCAGGGTTTCTTCCGGCGTGAAAACCGTCCACATAATCAGACGATTAACGATCACGTCAATACTATCATTCTCAAAAGGAAGCTCATTCCAGTCTCCCTGAATAAAGTCAATGTCCAGGTTAGTTTCATTAGCAATTTCTTTTGCCTGTGCCACCATTTTTTCCGCAAAATCAATACCCACACTACGATAACCCGCCTCTGCTGCTAAATGCGCCAAAAAACCAGTGCCGGTTCCCATATCCAAAACTCTCTGGTTTTTATCTTTACCAATATGTTCCACCAGAATTTGTTTCCAAATATCGCGATCTTCGCGCTGATTATGTTTTTTATCATAATGTTTTGCATGCTGATTCCAGACCGTTTTTATTTCTTCATCAAAAGTAGCCATTTTTTTCCTCTTTCATTAATTCTCTAATCCACTACCGTAAAGGCTTTTTTCTGGTTGTTCAGCCCCGGAATGGTATAAATTTTTGCATTTACTTCAAAATAGTCTTTGATATTTGCTTCAGTAATCATTTCGTGACTCGGTCCAAATCCATACTGACCTTTTCCCAGCAGCAAGGTATCATCTGAAATCCGTAAGGCGTGTTCAGGATAATGGGTATTGATGATACAGGAGATCCCCTGTTCGTCTTTGAGCCGCTGGATCAGTTTTAAAACCAAAAACTGGTTTTTGAAATCGAGATGGGATTCCGGCTCATCCATAATCAGAATTTTCGGTTCGTTAGCCAATGCTCTGGCAATATAAACCAGTTGTAATTGTCCCCCACTTAATTGAGAACAAAGTTGATCTTTGAAATCGATGATGCCGACTATGGACAACGCCTCCAGTACCTTTTCCCGGTCCAGCTTTGAAGGCATCCCAAAGATCGACACATGACGGCTTCGTCCCATGGTGACCATATCAAAAACCGAAAAAGCGAAAACAGTTTTATGCGCCTGAGGAACATAGCCAATCCCATCACGATCCAGCATTGAGGTAAACACCTGGCCATCAACCCGGGTTTCGCCTTCCTGCCACTTGAGCAGGCCCATCATGCATTTCAGCAAGGTAGTTTTGCCAATCCCATTTTGCCCCAGGATAGTCATAATCCGCCCTTGTGCAAGTTCAAAACTAATTTGCGAAAGCACCTTATTTTCCGGATGATAGCCATAGCTACCCTTAATTACTGCCAGTTGCATCTCAACACCCCTCTGTTTTCTTGTAAACCAGCGCGAAAAAAGGCGCTCCGATAATGGCTGTCAGAATTCCAATGGGGATTTCAGAGGGGGTTAAAACCCGGGCAATAAAATCCACTGTCAATAAAAATACCGCGCCACATAAACAGGATGCCGGCATCAGATATTTATGGTCTGAGCCAACAATCATTCTGCACAAATTTGGAATAATCAGGCCTACCCAACCGACGATGCCCGCTACCACCACCGACGATGCCGTAATAATGGTAGCCGCGGCAATAATGATCATACGTGTTTTTCCGGGGTTGATCCCCAAGGTTTTGGCTTCTTCATCCCCCAATGTTAAAACGTTTATCCGCCATCGAACAGCGATTAGTACCCCAATGCCAACCAAAATCGGTACAATGATTTTACCAAGGTCTTCAAAGGTCGTGTTTGAAAAGCTTCCCATTAGCCAGAAGGTAATCGCCGGCAACTGAGAATCGGTATCAGCCACAAATTTGACCAGCGAAATCAGGGCGTTAAACACGGCCGAAACAATGATCCCGGATAAGACCAGCGCTAAAATTGAGGATTCGTTTTTTAACCGCGAAAGAAGTAGGCTTACTACTACACTTAAAAGCCCAAAAGCAAAAGCCATCGCAGCCGTAACCCCGGTGGTAACCCCATTAGTCCAAAGAATTCCCAGGGCGGCACCAAAACCGGCCCCGGCACTAACCCCCAATACATCAGGGCTGACCAGAGGATTATGAAAACAGCCCTGAAAAGCCGCCCCGCTGACAGACAAACCAGCGCCCACCAGAATAACTATAAAAAGCCGCGGTAGCCGAATGTCAAGTACTACCGTTTTATCAACACTATCAAGAGGACTGCCTAACAGTCCGGACCAGAGCAGCTTTAAAACATGCTCCGGCTCGACATAATACCGACCTAAAAATAGTGAAGCAAAAGAAAAAACGATTAGTAACCCCAAAAGCAATACTATAAATGTGTTATTCCTGGTGATTGGTTTCATTGAAATCTTACTTACCGCTACCAGGAATCAAGATAGACTGGATCATTTCGTCACTGAGTTTAATTTCATAACGGCGCTCATAAAACTCCTTCAGAATCGTTTGATATTCATTGTCTGACAGTTTTTCGGGAAAGTTTTTGCTGACCAGCCATTGAATCATCAGCGGTGAGTCAGCACAAGGAGTACCCCAGTTCATAATCCCCACCGGAGTATTATAGATTTTACCGTCTTTGAAAGCCTGAATCTGAGACCAGTCCTGGCCGGCAATCGAACCTGATAAATACTGATCTGCCGGTAATCCCCGAAAAACATAGACAATATCAGGGTTCCAGGCTAGCAGTTGTTCCATGGTTACTTCAATGTTTTCACCGCTTAGCTCAGCCGCAGCATTAACCAATCCACTTTTCACTAACCAGTCATCCCCATAAGTACCGGCACCACGAACAGTAATCTTATCTCCGGTGTTACTCATAATCATCAGACCTTTTTGTTTTTCGACACTGCCGATTTCAGCAAGAATGGTATCGACCTTTTTATTGGCGATATCCCATTCCTGTTGTAGCGAATTGTCATCTTCCAAACCAAAAATTTCCCGCATCAACTGATCAATCTGGACCGACCAGTCTTCGTTAACCTGATTCTTTATAAAAAAGTCCACCACGGGGACCTGAATCGTCTCCAGACCTTTTTTTTGGGTATCTCCATAGACTAAAATAATATCCGGATCAAGCTTTAGAAGTTCTTCGGCATTAGATTCATAGGCAGATGATACAAAGGTCGTGTTGATTTCTTTATTATTGGGAACAAAGTAATCCAATAAAACTTTATTCATTTCGGTCAGCGCGATCGCACTGACACCAACGATATTGTCGGTACTCAATCCGTTGCTGACATAGGTGGATAACAGCGGTGGCGCAATGATCACCACATTTTTGATTTCTGCCACGGCTGGCAGGGTGACTGTTTTTCCAGCCAGATCGGTAATCGTTCGCTCTGATTTTGAAGCCTCACTGGTTTCATCTTTTTTTGTTTCGCCACAGCCCGCTAACAGACTGACCATCAGCAAACACATACTGATAATTAAGACACGTTTTAATCTGTTTTTCATTCTTCCTGTCTCCTTTAAGATTTAATCAATTTATTTAGTTAGTTTGTTCAGCAGATAGGCCGCTCCACGAAAACCCATTAAACCCGGCTGATCTTCAGTGAACCCGGCAATTTTGGGATGGGCAACCTGAATCCGATCCACGCTCGGCAGGTCTCTGATTTGCAACCCATCTGCCAGAACCAGAACGTCCTGATGACTTCTGAGTTTTTCATAGGCCGACTGACTGATCACCGACAACTCGGTGGAACGGGAGCACCAACTGCTCTTTAGAAAATATACTTCAAGATTCAGCTCGTCTTTAAAAAACTCAGCTAAACCCCGGACGCTATCTTCATGGCCACAAAGTACGATGGTTTTTCCCGAATTCTTTTGAATGACCTGTTCCTTGGCTATTTTCAGTGCTGTTACGGCCTGATGAACGGCGGCATAATCGGCCTTCTGGTTAATAACACGTTCAATCTTCTGCAGCCAGGCCCGGGTTCCTACCAACCCGTAAGGCCGGCCATCAACATAGGGAATCTCGAACCGCTGCTGCAGATCTTGTGCGAGCGCCAGTCCCTCCTGCCGGAGCACCAGATTTACCACCGCCTGCCCGATATTTCTGCAACTGGCGACACTGGTGTTTCCGGAAAGGTTGCAATTAAGTTCCATAGCAAAACACTTTGCCATCATGTCTTTAATTTCAGCGGCTTCGGCCAGATGATTGTATTCATCGGCACAGCAGCCGATGATGTTAAACCGATTCTTTTTAGGCCGATTTTTAATGGCTATCTGACCCAGTAAACGCAATGCCGTTTCAATCCCCACGGTCCAGTCGTTTTTCAGACCACCTCCTTTAATTGTTATCAGTTTGGCGTCAATGTGCGGTTTGATTTCATGGCAGATGCCATCAAGATCCACCCCGATCACCGCGGCCACTGATGAATCCAGAACCACAATCACTTCGGGGTGAAGGCGCTGATCAATTTCCATCAAGACCTGATTGAGCCGGTCATAGTTACCAAACACCACGACATCCTCATCCATTGTGGTGGTGTAAAAGCTGGCCTGCGCCGCATTCCCGAATTCTTTTAACGATTCCAGCAAATAGCGGGTCGTGCCCTCCGGCCCGAACTCCACAATCACCAGCTCCCTGACGCCGCTGAGGGCCCACAGCAAACCCATCCGTTCCGATGGGACGGGATAATTGTTAGAAAGATACATCCGGTGCACCTCCCGCTAAAACTGATTTGACCGCCGCCAGTGCCCAGGTGATCGCTTCATAGCCAATTTTTCCCGGTGGCACGAGTCGTTCCAGGTGCAAGATTCCCAATTGTTTTAAATAATCCACCGGTCCAAAACCAATGTATAAATCCGGTAAAAGTTCCGGCATCAGACTGACTGCCGCATTGGGATTGGCTACGTAATTCACATAGGGATCCCAACCCTGATCGAGAATCCGATCAATCTGCTCCTGACTGTTATCCGTGAGCCGATAGGCGTTAATCAGCAGTGGCACCATTCCCAGGGAGGTCAGAAATGCCGCCGCTTCAAAGGCATCCGGCGGCCGACCACCATTGACAAAGCTTTTTCCGGCCAGCACCTGCCGCGCCTCTTGCAGCTGCGAAACGGCGTTTTGATGAGCTTTTTCAATTATTTTTTGAATCGAGATACCCAAATGTCCTGCCAGCTGCTGGTAACCTGATCGGATCTTATCCAGCTCAAAAGAGGGTTCAAAGAAAACGTAGGGAGTGCCAAACTGGTCTTCCAAGGCCATTGCCAGTTCCCGACCGACCTCGCTGGTGACGATATTCAGGGCCGCCGCCGGGGCGCTCTGAAGGGCTTCAATGTTACAGGGTTCCGGAATGATCAGATGAAGCGTAATCCCGTTTTGCGTAAGCAGTCCCAGCAGTTCCGAATCCTTCAGAGAGCCTTCGATTCCGGCATGAAAATTTCGTCCCAACAGATTAACCGTTCCCGGTTTGACCGTTTGCGGTTTCATCAGCCGGACCATTGCTTTCATGGTCTGGGACACCGCCACCCCAAATTCATTGCAGTTTCGGTCATAATGGGCCACATGAATGGGCAGAATCGGAATGCCACATTCCTTTTCGGCGGCTTGACTAATGGCTTCCAGATCTTCACCGATAATTTCAGGAATGCAGGTGCTGACTAAAAAAATACAACGGATCCGGGGATCTTTGGCGATCTGCAGCAAGGCTGTCAGGATGCCATCGCGACTGCCAAAAATAATATCGGTGTCTTCAAAGACACCGGCAAAAAACCGCTCGTAGCCCGGTTCTTCACTGTGGTAGATGCAGCTGTTTCGGGCATACCAGGTGCATTCAGCCGTTCCGACGACCAGGACAGCCGCTTCTCTGATCAGCGGCGCTGCTACGGCCACCCCGAAGGTTGGACAAAAAACCCCACATGAAATAGCCACCGACGCCCCATAAATATCCTTATTATGGTTAATTTCTGACAGTCTGTTTAAACGCATGCTGCTGCCCTCCCGGCGGTTTTTTCACAGTCAAACAATTTATCCGCCAGCGCCGCATAGGATCGCGCCTGAGGGCTTTCCGGAAAGGCCTCAATCACGGTTTGATGTAAGGCTTCGGCCTGTTGCACCAGTGGATCGCGTTCAATCGTGTGGAGAATTGCGGTGTCAATTTCCCGGGCGGACTGAGCAACAATAGCCGCTTCATTGACAATCCCCTTCTTATTGAGGATCAGCCCCTTCAGACTGGCATATCCCCGGGAACCAAAAGATCGCACCGCAGCAGCAATATTATCGGCGGCATAAAGCGACATGCTTTCTCCCGAAGTCACAATGCAAACGCTGTCGGCATAGCCATTACGGATCGGCATGGCAAAACCGCCACAGACCACATCTCCCAACACATCGTAAATGACGACATCCGGGTTATAAACATCATTGGCTTTCAATTCAGCCAGTTTTTCAAAGGCCGCAATAATTCCCCGACCGGCACAGCCGATTCCAGGTTTTGGTCCACCAGCTTCGACACAGAGGACCCCGCCACTGCCAGTAAATACAAGATCAGAAAGTCTCGTAGCTATATCCTTATCCCGAATCACTTCCAGCACTGTCGGGATGCGTTTTCCGCCAGTCAGGTTGATGGTTGAATCTGATTTAGGATCACACCCGATCTGCATCACTGTTAACCCTTTTTGGGCCAAAGCCGCGGAAAGATTGGACACCGTGGTTGATTTTCCAATTCCCCCTTTACCATAAATCGCTATTCTTTCCAAAATTTACCTCCATTTTTTCCTAAATAAAAAAACCGCAGTTATCATAATGACAACTGCAGCTCCGTATTTATGCTGAATTTAAAACACAAAGAAATGGCATCGCTACGCCTTTCTTTGTTCTTCACCTATTCTGTAATCACGCAGAATAAAAGAATATCCACACAGGCAGGTTTTCTGACTCAAGCGTCTTCATTTTTCCTACCTTCCCAAATGATCAGTGGTATTCCTGGAAAAACTCCTCTTATACAGCGGCGGTACCGTACAGGATTTTCACCTGTTTCCCTATTATGCCGGCATTGCTATGCCAGCCACCTCTATTTCTGATTTAATTGTATGCCTAGTATACAACTAACCAGTTACCGCGTCAAGTCTTTTATTTAGTCTCAACAAACATTTCTGATGCCGATTTTACGACAATATCGCCGATATCTTGCAGGGTTAACGTTTATAAAAGGCGACAATTTCTGCGACCACCCGCTCCAGCTCTGGCTCCGAAAGGCTAAAGTATAATGGCAGCCGCAGCAACCGCAGGCTTTCGTTGCTGGTAAAGCGGTCGGCACCGTGAAAGCGTCCGAATTTCTGGCCGCCGGGGGTTTCATGGAGGGGGGTATAGTGAAAGGCGGTACAGATCTGATGCTGCTTGAGCCAGTGAATCAGATCGTTCCGTTCCTGCTGACTGGCGGTTTTGATATAAAACAGATGACCATTATGCTGGCAGTGTTCCGGCACTACCGGCAGCTCAATATAGCCAGCCGCAACCAGCGGTTTTAACCGTTCATAATAGTGCTGCCACAGGTTCAGCCGCTGCCGGTTAACCATTTCGGCGGCTTCCAGCTGAGCCAGAAGATGAGCCGCGTTGAGTTCGCTGGGTAAATAGGAGGAACCCAGATCGACCCAGGAATATTTGTCCACCCGGCCCGCCAGAAAATCATGGCGGTTGGTGCCCTTGTCGCGGATAATTGTGGCCTGCTCGATTAGATCCTCGCGATTAATCAGTAGGGCGCCACCTTCCCCCATGGTGTAGTTTTTGGTTTCATGGAAGCTGTAACAGCCCAGATCTCCGATGCTTCCCAGGGCTTTATTTCTGTAGCTGGCCATCACACCTTGCGCCGCATCCTCCACCACCAACAGATCGTGGCGTCTGGCAATAGCCATAATCGCATCCATCTCGCAGCCAATGCCACCGTAATGGACCGGCACCATCACCTTCGTGCGGGACGTGATAGCGGCTTCAATCAGGGTTTCGTCAATGTTTAAGGTATCCGGCCGGATATCAACAAAGACAATGGTGGCACCGCGCAGGGCAAAGGCATTGGCGGTGGTCACAAAGGTGAAGGCCGGCATGATCACCTCATCTCCGGGCTTGATGCCGGCCAGCAGGGCCGTCATTTCCAGAGCCGCGGTGCCGGAGTTCGTTAAAAAAGCCCCGGGGATCTGGGCGTTTTGACACAACCAGTCCGAACAGGCTTTCGTAAAAGGGCCATCCCCACCAATCTGATGATTTTTAGTGATGGCCGCTTTTATATATTTTATTTCGGTTCCCAAATAAAGGGGCATATTAAATGGTATCATGGTCATTTCCTCTTTTGTCTTAATCTGGTGAATGATTGGGGACTTGACCGGTTCTTTAAACGTCAATCAAATCCAGGATTTCTTCTTTCAGGGCCAAATAGCTTGCATCCACTTGAACCCGTCCGGTGCGTTTATCAACCCGGTCACAAAAATCGACGGTAAATTCCTGAATAATGGTGCCGGGACTTTTGGACATCACCAGCAGGCGGGTGCCCAGCGACAGGGCTTCGTCCACATCATGGGTGATCATAAAAATGGTGTTCTGATCATCCTTCCAGATTTTTCGCACCAGTTGCTGCATATGAATCCGGGTCAGTGCATCCAAAGCGCCAAAGGGTTCATCCAGTAGCAGAATCGCTGGCTCATTGGCCAGTGCCCGGGCCAGCGCCACCCGCTGTTTCATCCCCCCGGACAGTTGAAAGGGCGGCTGATCGGCCACCTCCAGCAGATGCACCTGGGTCAGATAATGGTTGGCAATCCGGGTGATCTCGTCTTTGGGAAGCCCTTTTATTTTAGGGCCAAACTCGACATTTTTACGGACACTCATCCAGGGATAAAGAGACGCCGACTGAAAAACCACACCCCGTTGACGGTCCGGCCCTGAAACCGGCTGACCCTGCATTAAAAAGGTGCCCTCACTCGGCAGGGTAAACCCGGCAATAACATTAAGCAGGGTGCTTTTTCCGCAACCCGAAGGTCCCAAGACACAGATGAAATCATGCTGATTGATCTTCAGATTTACCCCATCCAGGGCGCGGACGGGTTCGTTTTCGTTGGGGTAATCCACGGTTAAATTGTCAATTTCGATAATCAGCTCGTTTTTCATCTTAATCCATCCTTATTCTAATGACATCTCAATATACGTTGAATTAATAAAAGCGTCAAATTCTTCCTGGCTTGGTGAATTGTCAATGGATTTCTGGCTTTGCAGAAAATCCGCAGTATCTTTCATGATTTTAGAAAAATTCCCGGGCTTACCGACAGACCCCATATAATCTGATCCCAGTTGTTCCTCCGGCGTCAGCCAGATTGAACCGGTCATCTGCATCAAAGCATTTTCGGCGGTGATACCCAGTTCAGCCGCTACACTTTCGGCCGCTTCCTGCGGATTGCTGCGGTAAAGATCTCCACCTTCACTGAGGCCTTTTACAAAACCGGCGACCAGATCCGGATAGTTTTTAGAAAATTCTTTTCGAACCAGACAGACATTAGCTGTGACATAGCCTTTTTTTGCCATCTCTGCACTGTTAACCAGGATGCTGCCATTTTTTTCGAGATCACCGAGGGTGGGTTGCCAGGTATAAGCAGCGTTAATATCACCCCGCTCCCAGGCGGCCACAATTTCCGATGTTTGCATGTCAAGCAGTTGCACCTGATCTTTTATGCCAGCTTCTTTTAAATAATTAAGCAGACTATAATGAGCGGTACTGGCAAAAGGGGTGGCAATCTTCTGACCGACCAGGTCTTCTGGTTTAGTGATATTAGAGCCATTCTTCACCGCCAGACCTTCGATTTCCCCCAGCACCTCATGAATCCAGATCAGTTCCACATCAATACCCCTGGACAAAGCAATAATCCCATTGGTGTTTCCCATGGTGGCAAAGTCGATACTGCCAGAAGCCAGGGCCTTGTTGGCATCTACGCCAGAGTCAAAAACGATAAACTCATAGGGTACACCCAGTTCATTAAAATAAGCGTCAAAGATATCGCGTGTCTTACTCACCGTCTCATCATTGGGTACCCGCAGATAACCGATATTCACTTTCTTTGGTAAGGCGCCCCCATCATTCTGACTTTGACAGCCGCTAAACAGCCCTGCCACTACAACCATAATTACCAGCACTGCCAGCACCCAGACCTTATTCTTTATTACTCTTTTCATTTCCTAACCTCCTATTGATATCCCTTCCAAAAGACAATTTTCTTTTCCAGGGCCTTCAGCCCTTGATCAATTAGGACTCCTGATATCCCCATAATGATAATGCCAACAAAAATCACGCTACTTTTTAAATACCGGGAAGCATCAATAACCATCCAGCCCAGACCGGATGTGGCCGCAATCATCTCCGCCGATACCAAGGTGGTATAGGCTACCCCCACCGCCGTCCGAATGCTGGTGAAAATATCCGGCAAACAGGCCGGAAAAACGATCTGAAAAAACAAATCCTTACCGCTGGCTCCCAGAGACTTGGCACTGAGCAGATACTCAACCCGGATATTGGACACCGCCGACACACAGGCAATGTAAATAGGCGCAAATGCAGCCAGATATAAAAGCGTAATTTTAGATGACTCATCAATCCCCAACCAGAGAATAAGCACTACATAATAAGCCAGTGGCGGCAATGGTCGATAAAACTGTACGACGGAATCCACAATCGCTCCAAACTTACTGAAGTAGCCGCTAAATAATCCCAGTGGCACAGCCGTAACAATGGCCAATACTGAAGCAATAAAAAGCCGAAACAGACTGATGCCCAGATGTTCCCATAGACTAATACCATTATAACCGTCTTTAATAATCGCAAAAAAGGTCTGGACCACTTCCCCGGGTGATGGCACAATCAGGCTTGAAACGAGATTAAACCGGGTAATGATAAACCAAACCAGAAAAATAAAGGCCCAGGTCAAAAGCGTCAGCATCCGATGGTTTTTGTCAAAATCCTTCTTGTTCTGCATGCGTCCTCCTGATTTCTGGGCCTTTAGCCTGTTGTTTATTTAAGTCTTATCTTAACAAAAATTATAGTTCGTTACAATGGGTTTGCGATTCTTTATCTGATCATTGAAATATTCATAGGTACAAATTCCCAGGAAGGAACCTGAAATATTAAAAATATTGTCAAAACCCAGCTGTCCCAGCGCCCGAACCATGTTGTAGCTACGTTGGGCGCTACGGCAATGGATGTAAACGGGTTGATCTTTGGGAATCTCAGCCAGTCGCTGACGGAATTGACTTAAGGGGATATTTACTGCATTGATCAGATGACTTTTTTGATATTCATCCGGTTCTCTGGCATCGATGATAAAGGCATTGCTTTCTACCAATTGTCGAGCCGCGGTCACCGGTACCTGCTTATAATCGCCATTGAGAATATTGAGGGCAACCATGGCGGCAAAATTTACTGGATCCTTAGCAGTACTAAAGGCTGGTGCATAGCAGAGCTCCAGTTCTTTAAGATCTTCTAAGGTAGCACCCATGGAAATCATCCCGGCAACGACATCCACCCGTTTGGTGGCATTACCCCGACTGACAGCCTGGGCCCCGATCACCTTTCCGGTAGGCACTTCATAAACCAGTTTAAAAAAGAAGGGATTCGCATCAGGCATGATGCCAACAATATCGCTGGGAATCAAGTAAACCATGTCATGGGGAATACCGCATCTTTTTGCCATGGATTCAGTTAAACCGGTAGAGGCCACGTTCATTTCAAAAATCTTGATGCAGGATGAACCAATAACGCCGTTATTTCGGGTTGGTATCCCATACAGATGATCGGCAGCCGCTCTGGCCTGTTTCTGAGCTGGGCCAGCGAGCGCCAACTTTGTTTTCTTGTGGGTCAACTGATGATACACTTCAACGGCATCACCTACCGCATAGATGTTTGGGTTACTGGTCTGATAGTGGTGGTTCACCAGTATCGCTCCAGTTTCACCAATTTCAAGTCCGGCTTGCTGGGCCAGTCGGGTATCTGGAGTGACCCCGATGGCCATTACCACGGCCTGGGCTTTTAGCGTTTTTCCGGATTCCAAAACGACTGCATCGTCACCAATGGTCGCAATGGCATCTTCTAAAATCAGTTCTACCCCATTGTCCATCAGCTCTTTGTGGAGAATCTGGACCATGTCGTAATCGAGGGTACACATGATCTGATCAGCTTTTTCTACCAGGGTAACATTAAAACCAGCCGCTGCCAGTTTCAGGTTTTCGGCAACCTCTACTCCAATAAAGCCACCACCGACAACAACCACATCTTTGACGCCATTCTGAACAAACTTATTGATCTTATCAATATCTACCACATTTTTGACCGAAAAAACATGGGCTTTGTCATAACCAGAAATTTTAGGTACGATTGGGTTGGCCCCAGGTGCCATAAACAGGACATCATAGCTTTCTTCATATTCTTTCCCGGCCAGCAGATCCTTAACCTGAACGGTCTTCTGCTCAGGCTTGATCCCAACAACTTCCTGGTTAACCCGGGCGGTAATATTATATTGTTTTTTAAAGACATCCGGTGTCATCAACACCAGATCTTCACTATTTTCAATCATACCACTGAGGTGATTGGGCAAACAACAATTTGAAAAGGATACGTTTGGTCCTTTTTCAAACATAATAATCTCTGCGGATTCATCCAGTCTTCGTGTTCGCGCCGCTACTGAAGCACCTCCAGCAACACCACCGATAATAACTACTTTTTTACCCATTTGTCTTCTCCTTATATGTAGATTTTTTGCATTTACAACGTTCTATGTTTTTCTGCCAAGCTACTATTTCTGATGTCGGTCCGGGGGAATAATATTAACTTTTCCAGCAAAGACTTTCAGGGCTAAAAATCCACCCAGAGCCAGTGTCACAAAGAATCCCCATCCGGAAAGTGAAAAATTGCCAATTCCTGAAAACAGGGCACCGATATTACAACCACCAGCCAGTCTGGCACCAAAGCCCATTAAAAAACCACCGATAAAGTAATAAATAACATCTTTTAATTTAAAGTGTCGGTCAAATGCGAAGCGTCCTGCCAGAAGAAAAGCGATGGCCGCACCTAGAATAATACCGATATTTCGCAAGGAACCGGGATCATTTAAGATTCCACCATTGGCAGTTGCTACATAGTCTGCAAAAACCGGTGCCGTAAAATGAATCCCAAACATCTGTAAGAAAGCCACGCCCCAGGTCACAAACGGTCCGGTCACGCCCCAGCTATGTCCGGTTGAGATTAAGATGAATCCAAACATAATCGCCAACAAAATACCGCCAGTCATAAAGCTCCAACGTTGTACAAAAATTTTGTGAAAAGTGGCATAACTAAATAGTTTAAACGGTTCTTTATTAGGAATAGGCAATTCCTGATCTTCATAAACGGTCTTTTCATAGTAGCCTTCTTTTTTGCGGAAATTCTCATACTTACGTACTACCAGATAGAGTATACCCAGAAGTGCGACTGAGAAGATCACCGCTCCCACATAGCCCATCACATCCGGCAGATAAAGCTTCATCCCAATCTGTCCGATGGCGGAATTGTTTAAGGCATCCTGGGCCATCAGTCCGGGCAGAGAGCCCAGCACAAAAGTCGTCATCGCGATCATCGACCGGCCGGCTCCTTCGCCTAAGTCACTAAGTGTCCCAGAAGCACAGCCCCCGGCTAACATCATGCCAATACCAAAGAGAAAACCACCCAATAGAACGGAAACATTTAAAAACTTGACAGAACTAAGTCCCGGGGGATCGATCCCCATCATCGTGGCAGAAAACTGAATTCCAGCGGCCAGCACCATAGAAATAGCAAACATTACCAGCAGTGCGGTACTGAGACTGCCTTCGCCAGTCACATAAATCCGTTTAAATCCGCCAGCAAAACCGTAGCGGGACCGCGTTAAAATGTAACCCAGTGCTAAACCAGTGATTAGAAACAAGGTCAGTTTCTGATCCACATTGCTTTTGAGAGCCCCGAAAAGAATAACTGCAATTAATAAAACCAGACCAATATAAGGCTGTACGCGTTGCTTTTTACTTATATCAATTGTTTTGGGAATGTCGACTCGATTGGAAATATCCATAACTTTACCTCCTATTAGGTTAAAACAAACATGAAGTGGCAAGATGCCACTTCATATTTAGTATCTGAATGATCAATTAATTGGTAACCAGTGGGTAGCCTTTGTTCACCCAACCAGCGGTTCCGGTAGCAGCTGTTCCAGCGCCAGAATTGAGGGATACGGCATCATAGCCCAGTAATCGTAGTCCCGCTACGGTCTGTCCGGCGGTTTGTCCGGTGTAACAATAGACAATAATGGTTTTGTCAGTGGGCAGGGTATCAAACTCAGTTTCCATGCCTTTACCAAAAGGAATGTTGGCTGCGCCTTCAATATGGCCTTTGGCAAAATCTTCTGCTTTTCTGACATCCAGGAAGGTGATGGTTTCGTCTTTGGCGTCCATCGCGGCTTTCGCATCATCCTCGGTAATTTTGTAGTTGGCATATTTAGTATCCTTCACATCTGTCAGACCGGCATAATAAGCAACAATGGCTTCTTGAATATCAGGATCAATTACCGTTTTCACAGAATCATCAAAAGCGTTGGGGGTTGTTTCAATCACGGCATCAACACCTTCAACCTTGGAAATCCCCAGCTTATAACCAAGATTTACCGATTTTGTCTCAAATCCGGCCAGGTTTAAAAGTAACACCGTCTGTCCTGCGGTTTGTCCGGTAACACAATAGATCATAACCGGCTTATCAGCAGGAATCTTATTCAGATTTTCAGCCAGGTTGGGACCCCATGGCATACTAAGGGCTCCCTTTACATGTCCCTCGGCATAAGCATCGGCACTGCGAATATCGATGATAGTCATCTCTTCGCCAGCTTTTACCTTATCGATAAAGGCAACCTGATCAATTTTATTGATGTCTTCAGGCATGTTGGCAAAATACTCATTGGTAGCTGTCACCACTGCATTTGGTTCGTTACTGTCACCTGATTGGGTACTTCCGGTTGTTGCCGGCGTACAGGCACTGACAAACATCATGGTGGCGATTAAGGCCATTAATACAAAAATACGACTTCTCTTTAACATTTCTTTTCCTCCAGATCGTTAATTATTTAATTAACAACATTGTAACCGATAATCAAGGGGTTTGGTTCACGGACTTTGTAATGCTGTATTAATGTTATTAATGGCAGTCAACAAAACGTTGCACTCATGACTGACCGCACCGTCTAATTGTAGAATTGCTGTTTGTCGCGTGATCCTTTCCCAGCTTTGTGTTATACTCAGTTAAAAGCAACTGGCCGGTTCTGGCTTGTATCTGCAAATCCATTTGAGGTACCTTTCATGAAAAGCAGCAATAATAAACAAAAAAAAAATGCGCTAAAAATAAAAACAGCGCTTAAACAACTGGCCCGGCCAAATAAGGCGATCTATTGGTATCTGGGGCTTTATTTTCTTGTCAATCTGGTGTTGCTAACTACTTTTCCCTATGTTCATTCTGACGAGTCGTGGCTCAGCGGGTTATCCCGACATATCGCAGTAACCGGTGATATCGGTGTCACTGAGCCTTTTTTTAACATTTATGAGCGCTATCCCCATGCCATCCGGCTACTGTTTCATCTGCTCCAGGCCGGGTTTATGCAGGTGTTCGGATATCAGATTTTTACCTTCCGACTAATTTCTCTGCTTTTTTCAGTGGGAACCCTTTACTTTTTTTATCAGCTCAGCCGGCTTTTTTGTCTTTCTGATGGTACAGCACTGCTAGCCACCCTCTTGTTATCTCTGGACATTCAGTATCTTTACGCCTCCCATCTGGCCCGGCAGGAAATTATTATTCTATTTATTCTGGTGTTGGCCTTGTATCTTCTGATTAACCGAATCGCTACCCATCACTTAACGGATGATCTGTGGCTGGGGTTAATTGTCGGTTTAGGGATTGGCGTCCATCCCAACAGTTTTATAGTCGCTTTAACCATCGGACTGTGCTATCTTTACTTTCTCTATCAGAAAAAAATTACTTTTAAGAATCTAACTCTAGTGGTTCTGGTAATAGCCCTGTCTGCCCTTTTTTTTATCGGCATCAGCCTGATTATGGATCCGGATTATTTGGTACACTATCTCCAGCAAGGTAAAAATTTTGGAGTTGGTGATGGATTACCGGGCAAGTTACAGGGTTTTCTGATTTTTTATCGGCACCTGTTTACCCAATTTAGCATCGAGTATTATATGCCCAATATCCGTTTTCAACTGATCGTCTTTGGGCTGGTGCTGTTACTTAGCCTGCTGCTCTTAGCAAAGCACCGATCTTGCCCGCGTTATCAAAAACTGAAGCTCCCCCTACTGATCGTTTTTGGGGTTAATCTGGGGATTTTTCTAATCGGCCGATACAATGTCACCAGCATTGTCTTTGTCTTTCCGCTCATGTACTTACTAACCGTGCTATTACTCGAAATGATTTCTGACCAATGCTATCCCGAACAAATGTTAAGCAAACCCAAGCTACCAGAAAATAAAAAAAAGCCATTACCCGGACTGTTAGTCCTGATAACCGCTGTGCTGACACTAACTGGGCTGCAACCCACAGCCAGTCCCTATTCTGTCTATCTCAACCAAATCCAGGCTGCCATTCCCGGACGTCCGAAAATTCTCGGCAATTTAAACGCCGAGTATGCCTTTGCCGATGGCCAACTAATTGACTATCGCAATCTGCAATACCTCGATGACCGGGGAATGACCTTTGCCGACTACATTGCCAAACAGCAGATTGAGTACATCATCTATTATGATGAACTGACCTTTATCACCAAAAATCATCCCGCCTATGATGTAATGTACGGCGATATCACCCCGATTTTTGCTGAAATGACCACCTTTCTCGCTGAGCACTGCGAAGAAATCACAGTATTTAGTAACAGCAGCTACGGCACCAATCTGGCTCCCCTGATTGATACGAAGCCCTGGCAGATCCATATTTTCAGGGTGAAAGCAGGGCCGTAATTTCGGCCACCCGGGTCTCACTGACATTGCGGGACTGATTTTTTATTACCGCTGCCACGGTACCGGCTCTTAGCACGACAATCCGATCGGCTAAATAAAGAGCTTCCCGGATATCGTGGGTCACAAAAACTGTGGTGGCCCGGGTTTTCTCTTTAATCTTCAGCAGGGTGTCCTGGAGATCCCGTTTGGTTTGGGCATCCAGACTGCCAAAGGGCTCATCCATTAACAATAATTGGGGGGATAACGCCAGGGCCCGGGCCAGAGCCGTCCGCTGCTTCATCCCGCCGGAAAGCTGATTGGGATAATAATCACCAAAATCGGACAGGTTTACCATCGCCAGATAATGGTTCACACGGGTTCGTATTTCCTGATTCGTTAGCCGATCCGGCGCTTTTTTCAGCGGAAATTCAATATTATGTCGGACTGTCTGCCAGCTAAACAACTGATCAAACTCCTGAAACACCATAATACATTTGCGACTGGGTTTTTCGACCAACAAACCATTTAGTAGAATCTCTCCTTGATCACCTTTGACAAATCCACCAATCAGGTTAAGCAACGTGCTTTTGCCGCAGCCGGAAGGGCCAATGACACAGATCAATTCTCCCGGCCAAATTTTTAGGCTGAGATTATAAAGGACCTGATAGTCCTCATAAGATTTGTTCAGTGAACGAATTTCAATGATTGGCTTCATGCTACACCCCATTTATTGATGGTATTTTTCTCAATTTTCCCAAAGACAAAATCTTCCACAAAAATTCCCACTGCAATGATTATCAGAAGCCCGGCATATACACCGGCCGTATCCATAAAAACCCGTTTATTAAAAATATACCAGCCGATCCCGCCGATACCCCCAGATGCCCCAAAAATCATTTCGGCCGAGATGGCCGCCCGCCAACCCCTGGCCCAACCAATTTTAAGACCAGCAAGCAAATAAGACAGCGACGCCGGAATAAAGATCCGGAGGATGCTCTGGAAGGTATTAAACTCATAGTTCTGACCGATTTTTTTATACACCTCGGGAATGGCCTTAAAGCCGGCAGTCATATTGAGAATCATCGGCCATAAAACCGAATGGACGATGATAAACAAAACGGCCATACTGCCAGTACCAATCCAGAGAATGATCAGTGGCAACAGGGCAATTCCCGGTAAGGGATGAAAAATGGAAACGCAGGTGTCGGTAAAACTGGCAAACACCGGACTCACCACTGACAGAAATGACATCAGAAAAGCCAAAACCACACCAATCCCAAGGCCGATTACGATCAAGCCCAGGGAAAAAAGCATCTGTAGCAGGATGTCACCATTGATGATCGAGTCAATCAATGAAGCAAAAATCAATTCCAGAGATGGAAACGCCAAAGGGCTCACTGGCGAGAGTTTTGCCGTTAATTCCCAGGCCAGCAGCATGATCGCAATCCAGATATATTTTGAATAAGGCTTTAAAAAAAGCGCTTTAATCTTCATAATCGGTATGCTCCCAAACGACCGACTCCGGGCTTTCGTAACTTTTTTTCAGATAGCCGGTTTTAAGCATAAAATCCGAAAAGGTCTGAAGACCTTTGACGGTGGTGCTGTATTTTGTATCAGCCGCACTCAGATATGCCAGCACTTCCGCTTCCGGCAGCTTATAGGCTTCACTGAGAATTACCGCTGCCTCCTGGGGATGGTCATTAATAAAGGTAATCGCCTCAGCGACCGATTGATTAAAAGCAGCATAAACTTGCGGGTTTTGATCGTGGAGTTTTTTAGTCGTCACGCCCACAATAAATGAAAACTCGTCACCAAAGGCTTCGTTACCGGAGAGGATCTGATGGAATCCTTCGGTGCTCAGTTCTTTTTCCAGATACGGGGTGGAGGTAAAATGAGCGGTCACATCACTACCTGAAAGTAAGGCATTCATCCCATCCGGATGCGACAGGGTTAGCAGATTATTGTCCAGCTTCTGGGGATTGCCAAAGTCCCGATCACAGGCCATAGCCAGCAGAATATGCTGAACGCTGCCCGGTTGTGGTAGTGCAATGCGGTCATTTTCGCCCAGCTCAGCCAGACCACTGACACTGGTTTTAGTTACCAGCCCGGTGGGCACCGATGAGAGGCCCGTAGCAATTTTCCAGTCCATGCCGTTATCCCAGCCAATCAGAAATGGCGGGATGGCCATAAACCCGGCGTCCAGGCGATCGGCTACCATCGCTTCCCGAATGGCCGCGGTATTACTCATTTGTTCCCATGAAATGTCAATCCCCGGGCAATTTTTTTCCAGTAGTCCCTGTGCTTTCATAATTTGGACTGGTGCATAGGCAATCCCATATTGTTCGGCGATGCGGATGGTTTTTTCCCCACCAGCCGTTTCTGTTTTGGCACAGCTAGTTGTCAGTAACAGCGCCATCATAGATAAGATAATTACAAACTTTTTCAATTGTTTCCCCCTTTTTTTATTAGTCAGTACACTAACACTTATTCCTGCCGCTTGCTATGATCACGCAAGATAGTCTTTAGGTTGAATCACCAGGTTCTGACCTTGCTCGTTAATAATTTTTAGATCACGAAAGGCTTGATTAATGGAGCTATGCAAAGACTGTTCCGAGGTTCCGGCAATCACCAGATAACCAGCTCTAGCGGTGGCGTTAGCAATGGTTTTTAGCGTCTGTCCGGTGCTAACATTGTAGCCCGCGGCAATCACGCCGGGAATCTTTCTCAGGGTCTCCAGACTGGTGAGACTGGTTATTTTTCCTGGTTTGGCAAAAAACAACTGCACCGACAAATGATCACTCCGACGCTCAATCACAGGCTCTGAGTTTATCAGCGGCTGATCATCATCAGCCGATAAATCATCGATCCCCAGGGAGAAATTTATGACGCGATCGAGAATATCAAAACCGGTCAAATAGGGAATAAAAATGTCTTCATGGGCACCACCAATCCGGCAAGCGACCTCATTGACGACAATCCCCTGCGCCCCCACCAGCAGTTGGATATAAAGAGGGCCAGCGTCAATTGCAAAGGCCCGGGTGATTTTTAAAACCAGATCGCGGATTTCTGCCGCCCGGTTTTGGTGCCGGCTTGGGTATTCATGGGCATAACAGATCCCGATGTTGCGATCGAAGGAAAAGCTCTCCCGATCGGTAATGGTAAGAATCTCCGGTACCCCCTTGTCTACCCAGGCGCTGACCGTGATTTCATCACTCTGATAGAAGGACTCCAGCAGCACTTTTTCTTCGCGGGAAAAAGAAAGCGTTACCGGCAAATTTTTTAAGACCTCTGCTGGAGAGTAAAGCTTAAAAACCCCGCGCTGACCCTGGCTGTCCAGGGGTTTGATCACCACTGGAAATGAGGTTTTGCCCAGATCTTCTGCCCGGGCTTCTTTCGTTAGAAAACGATAAGGCACCGTGGGAATCTGGTTGTCGGTCATAATCTTCTTCATCTTTTCTTTATTGGTAACTGCCCGGGCTGTCGGCACATCGAGGAAAGCGGGCAGCTTCAAGGCCTCGGCCACCCGGGCAACGGTATAAACGGGCTGGTCGGTGCCCATCGTCATAACCCCATCAACCCGGTACTTTTTTGCAATCTCTAAGTTCTTTTTTACATCAAAGGTGCTGACTTCCTCATTGAAGGCCGCATAGATCCGACCCGGCGGATTTTTTAAATAGTCCACCAGCACCACTTCGTGTCCCAGTTCAGCGGCACGGCGGATGGCTCCCAACTGATTATTACCACCACCTAAAATTTGCAGTCGCATCGTTTTTCCGTCCTTTATTTTTAATTTTATCGATATCATTATTTTCTTCGCTGGTAGTCGCTGTTAAGGCAACCATAATAATAAAACAATCGCAATAACAACTGGCTTAGCTTTTTAATCGTATAATTTGATTTTCCATAGCGCCGTTGCTTAAAAGCCACCTTGACATTCCCGATATTTTTGGTAAACCGAAGGGTGATCGCCGTGATGTAAACAAAGGGTGTTTGATCTTTAATTATTTGTTCAACGGTTTCTCGATTGAGCACGCGAAAACTACCCACCCGGATTCTTTTGGGCTTTTTTAAAATCAGAGTAAAAAAAAGATCCACCAGATTGGATCCCAATTGCCGGTAAAACGGATATCCGGCCCGGTCCGGAATGCCGTAAACCACGTCAAAGCCTTTCTTTATTTCATCCAGCAACAACATAATGTCTTCCGGCTGCTGTTGCAGATCGTCATCGATGGTGATGACCTTACGTCCCCGGGATTGGGCCAGCCCGGTCTTAATGGCTGATTGCTGACCGGAATTCTGATCCAGGGCGATTAAAACAATCCGGGAATCGACCGCTTCCAGCACCCGGATCACTTCGCGGGAATCATCCTTAGAACAATCATCCACCAGAATGATCTCAAAAGTTGATTCTCTTGCTTCTAGAGTCGTCACCAACCGACGGATTAATTCTCTGATCGATTGGGCACTGTTATATACCGGAATGACAATGCTAACATCCTGATCTAATTTAACTGCTTTATCCAATTTGACTCCTTGCTGGCTGATAAATAACCCTACCTAAAGATATCCTAATATGTTATACTATGCAAAAAAGAGAAGGCGGTCGATCCATGATAACCATTGATTGTCTGGGAGAAATGTGTCCCATCCCAGTTCTGAAAGCACAAAAAGAATTTAAAAAACTCAACTCCGGCGAAACCATCAAAATCATTACCGATCACAGTTGCGCACTGGAATCCGTAACCAATAAGTTTAAAAAACATCAGGTTAGCTCAGATGAGATCATTGTCGGTGTCTGGGAAATCTTTATCACCAAATCCTAAGCCTCGTCTTTGTCTTGACTATGCGTTTAATCCTGTTAAAAACTAACACAGACTTTTTCTGGCGATATCCTTAAAATATTTGATAAAATCGATAATTACATGGTTGTTCTCTGTTTCGTCATAAATCAGATACATTTCATACTCGATGGTCATATCCGTAATCGCGATGGCCTTGATCTGCTTGCGGTATAACTCTTTTTTAATGGCAATATAGGGCAAAAAGCCAATTCCGAATTCGTTCATCACCGAAGCCTTCACCGATTCGATGGAATCGCTTTTGTAGAGTATATTCAGGGGCGTATCACTATTGCCGGTCTGCTGCATTTTTTTTAATATCACCCGGGTTAAATCCATGCTGTCATTGAGAATGATCAACGGATAATCAGGCAGATCCTTCAGACTGATGATGTCAGGAATCTCAAGATCGGCCGGGGCAACCAGTACCAGCTTATCGATACCGATTTTGTAATAAGAAAGCCGTTCATTCTTAGGCTTACCGTAAATAACCCCGAGATCACAGATATTATTGATGATATTTTCCTCGATTACCAACGCTTTATTGGAGCGGATTTCGTAATTGTTTTGGGGAAACCGTTTCTTGACCTTGTACATCACACAGGGCAATGAATAATTAGCAATGGTCCAGAAGGCTTCAATTTTAATGTCTTTTAAAACTTGATCGCTTTCTTCCAGTTTTGTGCGCATCATGTTTAGCGTTCGCACAATGTTACCTGCATACTGGTAGACAATCTTCCCTTTTTCTGTTAATTCCACCCCTTTGTTACTGCGAATCAGCAGAGTGCTGTCAAAGTCTTTTTCCAGCTTGGAAATCTGCTGGCTTAATGCCGATTGAGAGATATGGTTTTCGGTGGCCACCTTTGAAATGCTTTTAGCTTTTGCCACCTGATAAAAATTTTCAAGATATTCAATATGCAAGAATTATCACTTCCTCATTTTTAGTTCTTTGTTATCATTTTATCACAGTTTGCTTTTCTGAACATTAGCAATTTGTTCTTTCCGGGGTTTTCTCCTGGTTTTTTTAATTAAATCAAAAATCGGATCAGCAGTTTTCCGCCGATTAGCGCACCAATAAATAAAAAAAGACCGAATACCCAGCCGGATAAGGACATCGATCCAATCCCACTGAAAAATGCTCCGATATTGCAACCGGATGCGATACTTGAACCATAGCCCATCAACAGACCGCCTAGCGCTGCTGCCATTGCCTGTTTCCCCGATTTTATTTTCTTGAGTCTAAATTGTGACGCCAGTAAAGCTGATAATGAAGCCCCCAAAATAATTCCCAGATTTCGTAGCGTTACCAGATTCTCCTCGAACCACAAGGTCTCTGTTGTTCCCATTAACCCCAGAACCGTCCCTAAATGCTCGGGCGTTCCAAAGCCCAAAAACCCTTGCAAACGCATGGCCCAGTAAGAAAAGGCGCTGGTAATACCCAACGGTTCCTGGGTGACTATCAGGGTAATTATCTGAAGGATCGATAATAACACCGCCCCGGTCACATAGGACCAGGCTGGCTTAAACCACTTTCTGAATTTTTTCTGATCTTCTGCATTCATCGTTTTTCCCCATTTTTCAGCCTTTATCATACTCGAGCAATCCTCTGTATCGGACTTTCAGAAAATACATTTTTGTACAAACTACCACTATAGCTCCTGCTTTTCTTCCCATTTCATGGCTAATCCATACAGCAGACCAATCACCAGGAGCTGGATAATCAATGCACCCGCCCACCCGAACACATCCGGTAGAAACACCCCGTCTTCTATCCACATCAAATGAGTTTGCCACCATTCAAGATGATTATTACCCAACAAGGTGCCGAAAAAAAAGCCGAGCAGGGTGATTAGATGGATTTCAAACCCTTCGCCGATACGCATTAGCATCCCGGAGGCACAACCCCCGGCAATCACCATTCCGATGCCAAAAATAGTACCGCCGATAACAGTATGCATACCAATGGACGAAATATAGCTTTGTCCCGGAATCGTCTGGCCGGTGATATAATAAAAATATTTGATCGCGGTAAACCCGATACTTGTTACTGCCAGCGCCACCAGTACCCCCCGAGTCATGGCGGTGCTTCCTGTCAAAGCTGGGTCCCGAAGCCCCGCCACAAAACAAAAGCGGGAGCGTTGCAATGTATAACCAAAAGCAATGCCGCTAATCCAGAAAAAAGCAGTCACCATTGAATACTGAAATAAAAAAAGGCCCATTAAAAGCAGCATCAACAACAAAATAGAGCCCGCTGAAAACTGCTGGGAAAATTCATCTTTTTTATGATCTGTCGCTTTGACCAAACTATTGCTCCTTGTGTTTTAAAACCGATTTCAAACTAAACCTGACATGTTTTTTTGCTCGTTATAAATCAAGGCCGGATAAATGATAGCATTCTTAACCAAAATTTTACTTTATGCTTATCTTACACTTATTCCACTGTTTTTGCAACGGATTACCGTCACTCTGATTATTTTTAAGTTGTTTGAATAATTCATTTAAAATCGAGTGTCTAGATAAATCACAATTGCGCGTTACCGAATCGAAATTCGATTCTAAATAAAAGGGCATCAAAAAAGCCCCATTCGGGGCTAACTTTTTAACAGTAATTCTATTTAGATCACAGCAGGATTTACCGAATCGGAATTTTTTGCACTACAGTTTTTACCACTACATAGCAGTTTACGATTGATTTTAAACAACACATGAATGGTTTTTAATTGAACCAGTACCAGTGGCAGTATGATGGCAAAATAGGCAATACTGAATTTTGTGATCACATCCGTTTTAACCAGGGCCCATTCAATAAAGAACATCCCCATGACAAAGGTTGCAACACCCGGACAGATCAGCGCATAACTACCCACACTGTTCTGATCGCCGTTAATAAATGTTTTAAAATAACCCATTTTGTGTAGCGCTTGATAACCAATCAGTCCAAACAATACCTGAATCGAGACAAAAACGGATAAGAATACTAAAATCACCGCTGGATGGGGTTCTGTTCCCATCAGATTATGAGAAATACCCGAGATAACCCGGACACTGGTAATCCCCAACAAGGTCATAATCGGGATCAGCATCCAGAGGGTTGGTGCGCCTTCCAAGGCAATCCCGTCTTTTAAGATCGCTTGAATCCCTAGCGTCAGCATTACCACTAAAACCAGTAGTGCAAAGGTTGAAAACGAAATAGCACCGATGATCCCGATTACCGAAACAATTAGATTATGGCTCATAGCTGCCGATGCGGCAAAGCCAACACCAATCATGACAAAGGCAAAACTGCTCAAAAGCGGGCTTAAGTCATTGCGTTTCTCAAAACCGCCACCAATGATAAGTTGTTCGGATTACCCCGGGTGATACAAGAGCAGAGCACAATAGTATCCGCGCCGCGCTTCACCATTTCCGCCGCCCGGGTCACGGCTTTTTTCCCGGGACATCCACCACAGCTGACAAAGCCAACGATCTCAATATCGTCTTCAATTCCCTCAAAGGCCGCTTTTTTGTTCCGCATCACCTTAAAATCAGTAGTGCCGGGACACATATCTTCAGTTTGTTGACAGCGAATTAATCCAACTTTCGTAAATTCTCCCTTTTTAAAACGCAGGTAGTGAACAATGATAACCCTATTTATCACTAGCATACATTGATCAAGAAGCGGTGTCAATTGTTTATGCAACGAAATGAATGATCCCGGAGCAATCCCCTGTGAACCATCGGCTCTGACGCATTGAAGTTACTAAGCACCAGCCGTGCAGATATTGCGATTGAGCTGGTTGGAGTAAAATAGATGGACCGGTTCATTGTAGAGACGACTTAACAAATCTTCTGATAAATACTGATCCACCACTCCGATTTCAAAGGTTCCCGAGCGATTGAGCACCCCGACTCGTCCGCCAATAAAAAACACCTGATCCGGATTGTGAGTTGTCATAATAACACCATAACCCTGATCCGACAATTTTTTAACCAGTTTCATGGTTTTAATCTGATTCCCGAAATCCAGATGGGCGGTGGGTTCATCCAGTAAAATAAAGTCCGGCTCCTGGGCAATGGCTCTGGCAATAGTCACCAGCTGTCGTTCCCCACCGCTTAACTGCGTATAGGCTTTGTTCCGGAGATCGGTGATCCTGACCAATTCCATGGCTTCTTCAATCATCCGCTGATCCTGCAGACTCAGTTTTTTAAAGGCACTTAAATAGGGGGTTCTGCCCATGGCAACAAATTCTTCAACGGTAAAGGCATAGGTCGGCTGGTGAATCTGGGGCACATAGCCAATCCGCATAGCGAATTGGCGCAGCGACAGATCTTTAATATTGTCTTTTTCTAAAAAGATCCCTCCTTGTGTTGGCTCACTCAGATTGCCGATGCAGTTCAGCAAGGTCGATTTACCGGCACCGTTGGGACCCAAAATGGTAAATATTTCACCCTTTTTCAGACTGAAATTGACCTCTGTAAATATCTGATTGCCGTTAGGATAGGCAAACCCCAGTTCAACGATCCTTAAATTCATGACAGATTCATCCTCTCTTTTTTTAACAGATAAAAATAGAATGGTGCGCCAATCAAACCGGTTAAGATACTCAGCGGTAATTCGGCGCTGGTGATGGTTCTGGCAATGGTGTCAATCATCAGTAAAAAGATTCCTCCCAAAACGAAAGAAACCGGTAATAATTTCATGTTATTGGGACCGACCATCAATCGCCCCAGATGTGGCACCACCAGGCCTACCCAGCCGATTGTTCCACTAATGCAAACAGAACTGGCTGTCAATAAGGTGGCGCAGATAATGACAATCCGACGGGTGGTTTTCACATTGATCCCCAGGCTTCGGGCTTCCGTCTCACCGAGTGACAGCACATTGATTTTCCAACGCAGTACCATGATAATGATAATTGCCAGGATCATCGCCGGTGCCACCATCAGGATACTCTTAGGCAATACCTTGGCGATACTGCCCATCTGCCAATAGGTTATTTCAGCCAATTCCGTTTCCGGATCGGCAATATATTTAATAATCCCCATAATTGAACTCATCAGTCCCCCAACAATAATCCCTGACATCACCAACATCATATTGGAGCTGTTTTTAATCAGCTTCGGAGTCGTTGTTGTCAACGCCACCGCCAGAATGCCGCCAGCAAAGGCACCAATCTGAATACCAATGGTTCCGATCCCAATTAAAATTGCAATGGCGGCTCCAACGCAGGCGCCGGAAGATACCCCCAGCAAATCAGGCGATACCAGAGGGTTTTGAAAAACCCCCTGATACACCGCCCCTGACAAAGCCAATGAACCACCCACCAGAATCGCTGCCACCACCCGGGGGAAACGCAACGTCATAACAACGCTCTCCACATTCGCATCCCCGACTTGTGGTAGCGGTAAAATGTTGGCCGCCAGCACATGGATCACTTCCGGAATTGAAATGGGAAAGCGTCCCATGCATAATGAAACAATCACCAGGGCTCCCAAAATGATAACTAACAGCACCAGCAAAGCTGAAAAATTCAAGCGCTTTTCTTTAAGATTGATATCTTTTAACATTTACTACAACTTTCTGATTTTGCGGTTGCAGCCGACTTAACTGTTGGCATCGACTTTCAAAATCGTATCAATATTTTCATCGGTCAGATCGGCAGAAAAGAACGCTTTATAAAAGGCTTTCAGATCTTTACGGATATCATAATCTTTAAATAGTTCCGGCTGTTGAATACTGCCCATCCACTTAATCATCAGAGGTGTTTCAACACAAGGGGCATCATAACGATAAATTCCCATCGGGGTTTTGTAAACCCGATGGTTTTTAACCGCATCGATATTGCTCCAATCCTGACCTTCAATTTTATTCTGATACAGATCTTCCGGTACGATTTCGTCAAAATTTGACAGATAGATGATCTCCGGATTCCACTGAAGGATTTGCTCCATATTTACTTCTGACCATTGTTTATCCAGTCCGGCAGCGACATTCGCACCACCGGTTAACTCTAACAGATAATTATTGATGTTTTTTGCTCCTGCCACGCTAAGTTTGCTATTACGTAAATACATTACTTTCTTTTTTGAAACACTGTCAAGTTCAGCTTTCTTGTCAATAAAATAATTTTCTACCTCGGTGTGATAAGCCGTCAGTTTTTCAGCTTCATCTTCTTTTCCCAAAACCTGACCAACCAGCAGTAAATCCTTTTTTAAGTCTTCCAGATTTTCCGCATAATTCAGCATTACCGGGGTAATTCCCACCGCTTTTAATTGTTCGGCTTCAGCCGTCTGATCGTTCCAGATAAAGGCGATTTCTGGCTTTAAATTCATTAGCGCTTCCACATTGATGGTAAAGTCTTTGGTAATTTCAGCTGTTGAAATAGTGGCAAAAGACGGATCAAGTTCTGGCATAAAACTGGTTTTGTACGCAGCCATCGCGCTGGGATTAATCGATACAATCCGCTGACTGCCACCATCAATGGCCCATATTGCCGACGCCCAGGGAATCGGGGTAATGGCAACCTTGGTGATGGTTTCCGGTAATTGCACCTCATTACCACCCTGATCTACCACCGATGTCAGTTTTTCGGCGGTTTTACTTTCCGACTCCTTTGCCTGACTGCTGCAACCGGCAATGGCGATACACATAATCAGACCGATACAGATAACCAGTAACATTCTTTTTTTCATCTCTTCTACTCCTTGGTATTTTTTTATTTTTAATTTAAGCCGTTACTTCATTTGCAAAGAAACGCTTTAAATAAGCGTAGCCTGTTTGTCCCATATATTGATAATCCAGCTCGATAAACGCGTTACCGCTAAGGCTGGGATAGGGCATGGGAATAAATTTATATGATATCGTGTTGATTCTATTTTGATAAAGCGGATCCGCAATGACATGGGTAACGGTCATTTGCGATAATTCCTGATCCGTAATTTTATTTGCCCGGATGGTTATAATCCCAAAATCGTTTGGAATCGCTGCCTCAAGCTGATCCAGAATTTCATTTTCGCCCAGCAGCAGCACCCGGAAAGCCGGACACGGCTGCGGCTCTTTATTTAAGTAATACGATTCCGGGATCACTGTTTTTAATAACGTACCGACAGCTCTCAGCCACTGATTAAAGCCGTCAATGCCGATCGGCATTGCAAAATGATAGGGTATTTCAAACATCTCCGCCATCCATTTTGCCAAACTCAGACCGTGTCTGGAAAAAACAAGATTCAGCTCAGCTTCTGCTGCCGTTTTAAAGGAACCCAGACTCTCATAGCCGAGAAAGTTCACCGCATAACCCAGCGACGTCAGGCAGGTTTCAATTTCATCAAAGTGTTGCCTTTTCCCAAACAAAAATGGATTATAGCCAATAATATTGAGCCGTTTTTTTCGGTTTTCAACTTTTTTTAACGTTGCTTTGGCGATTTTTAACAAGGCCTTTGCTACCCCTTCTTCGGCCGTCTGAAAACCGTTGGTATCTATTGCACAGGTCATTTCAAACAGATCACAGGTCTGTAAAAAATGATCATTCATCCCGGTCATAAAGGTAACCGGTGTGCCAATGGATAGAAATAATTTTATATCTTTGGTTTGATGATTCATTTGAAAGCGCTTTGTAATGGCTTCACCGATCTCATTTGTGCAGCCATTAACCGCCTGCAAGTCATTAAATCGGGAAAAAATAAACGGATTGTGATTCAGTTTATCAATGGAACTAGGACAGTTTGCACAGCCGGAGCCCGTCATTAAAAACTGACAAACGGCCTCATCATCGGGGAATAAAGAAAGTACCCCCGTATAATCTGCGGCCAGCGGCGGTAATTCACAAACCGCTGCATTTTTTGATAAAACCAGTGGCCGGGTCTTGACAAAGTCCGCAATTTTTGCTGCAATCTTATCCAAACGTTGGGATGGACTGGTTTTTCGTTTCTCCATGGGACCACGCTTGAAAATCTCGACAGGTATCTGATGGGGATTATCAAGTCCCTCGATCATCGTATCAAAATCGGTTTGGCTGAGCAAATCGGGACATGAAACATAAAGAATAATACCCTGATAGCAGGCTTTTCGTAACGCCGCTTCAACAACGCCTTTAATTTTTTCCAGATAATCCCCAAAGGTATAATCCAATGCACGAATGGGAACGAGTTTGAGCTTGGACAACTGCCCACATTCCAAAGCCCTAAAATATAAAATACGGATACAAGTTGGCGGTCCGACGGCCACGACTAAGGTGTCCGGTATCGCAAAAATTCGTTTTGCCATTTCCATATCACCTAAATTATAGACCGACGTTTCAATGGTGATGCTACTCATCTGCTGATTTCCTGGTTCTTTGCGGAAACAAAATCAAAGAGGGCTTCCATTGCGTCATCATCAAGGGAACGAGAGTCACTGGCAGGAACTTCGCAAAACAGATCCTTCCCCAAGGTCTTAATTACCTGTGAAAGAGGGGCCTGGGGATCGGCCTCAATCATGGTATTTCTTTGATACTCGGCCAGCTTGATCGCCTGGTTTTGTTCAATAGAGGCTATCAGACGACTTTCGGTCATTTTGATAAAATGATCAACCACATCTTTATCGGTTTGGGACGAGTAGCGATTATGAATAAAGCCGCCAAATAGTTTTTGCTTCGGGGTTTCGTAGTGCGTGATGCCCTTTAAAATATTATTGGCAGCGTACAACGACATAAATTCTGATGAGGTCACAATATAAACCGCATCAACACATTGCTTGCGCATGGGGATGGAAAAACCACCACAGACCACATCACCCAGCACATCATAGACAATCAGATCCCAGTCCATCGCAAAGACTTCCAGCTTTTCCAGGGTCTCGATCACCGCCGAAATGCCCATCCCGGCACAACCGACCCCCGGTTCCGGGCCGCCAGCTTCAACGCAAGTAACGCCATAAACTCCTTTATATAAAATATCTGCTTTATTCAGCTGATCTCCTTTTTCCTTGAGTGTTTTCAAGACGGTGGGAATCCGTCGCTTCATCAGAATCCGGGTCGAATCCGATTTCGGGTCACAGCCGATATGGAGAACCTTTTTCCCAGCTTTTGAAAGCGCTGCCGATACATTGGCGGCAATCGTCGATTTACCAATCCCTCCCTTGCCATAAAATGCGATCCGTTTTAGTTTTATCTTCATTTTTCCTCCAATAAAAAAACTCTTCTGAATTATTAGACAGAAGAGTTTATTATAAAAATAAATCCCTCACCCAATAATCCGTTAGGCTTGGTTATCACAAAATATAGAAGCATCCTGGCTTAAGATCATCGCCTGCTGTAACAACTTCCCAGAAATTTCTTTCCAGTGTTGATCAATTTACAGCGGCTCACTTTTACAGTGGCGGTACCGCATCGGACTTTAACCGATTTTCATACTACACTTTGTTATTCAATTAAGTCGTATTATATCACAAGAAAGAGGAGCAAACAATTCAGCGGTTCTTCTAATTTCCAATTGCCAGCTATCAATATTTTTGATAGTATAGGGCTAAACAAACAAGGAGGAAACCAATGATTTCACTACAAAATATGAAATATATGATCGAAATTTCAAGGCATCAATCAATTTCGGCGGCGGCTAAGGCCCTCTATATTTCCCAATCCACTTTATCCACTGCAATCAAAGAAGTCGAACAGAGTCTCGGAATTCTCCTGTTCAAGCGAAACAGCCGTGGGATTGAATTAACTTATGAAGGACAAGATTATCTAAACCATGCCAGAGATATCGTTGAGCAAGCCGACTATCTGGAACGACGTTATCAGCATCAGAAATCGATCCCGATGCGCTTTTCTGTCTCCACCCAGCGACTGCCCTTTTCGACCATGTCTTTTATCAAAATCGTTGATGAAATCGGCTTGGATCGCTATGATATTGCCATTCGGGAATGTCCAACCCATGAGGTCATCCACGACGTGGCCACCCGTCGCAGCGAAATCGGCGTTATGTGCATTAATGATCATTACCTGAATACGATGCAAAAACTTTTAGATACCAGCAATCTCTCCTTTCATATTCTGGGAAAAATTAAATCCTATGTTTTTATAAGAAAACTACATCCCCTCGCTAAGAAAGAATTGCTAACCCTTGATGACTTAAAACCATACCCTTTTGTCACCTATGATCAGGGTGATGACAATCTGCTTCATTTTTCTGAAGAAATTTTATTTAATGAAATCCTGGATAAAAACATTCATGTCATTGACCGTTGCACAAAAATCGCCCTGGTTCGTGGCACTGATTGTTTTAGCATCGGTCCGGATCTGACTAACAGCGATGGCGATAAGATGCACTCAAAACTAAATGAGATTCAGACGATCGAGTTTTGCGAAAGTGATCAAATTTTACACGCAGGTTATATTATGCGCAGGGAACATACCTTAAGTGATATTGGAATACGCTATATTACGACTTTAAAAGCGAAAATCAATGGACTAGAATGCAATTCTTACTGATGCAAAATAACTAAAAAGATCAAAAGGACAGATACTTGATCCCTTTGATCTTTTTTTATACACTTTGAGTTCTTCAGGCTTTTCTAATTCTAAACACCACTTTTTCTCCACAGTCCGGGCATTGGAGCGGCGCATCGGTAATCACACCTTTGCGAGCCGCATAGACAAAGGGAAACACTGCACTGAGTGCCATCATGCAGAAATTTCCACTCTTGTCCTTATCCAGCTGGGGTCCGTCAAAAATGACTTCATCCCCCGCCGAATATATCGGGCAACCCGATTCCTCAACCACCAGTTTTATTTTCTGTTCAATTACTTCCATGTTGTCCTTCCTCTATAACGCCAGTCGATACAGCGCTTCAATCTGTTCCAGGGTTGTACTTCTGGGATTAACCAGAATATTACCACTTTTCATGGCATCTACAGCCATCGCAGGGATCTTATCGACCGTGACGCCCACCTCACCCAGGGTTTTGGGAATCCCCAGTGCACAAGTTAAGCTACGGATCTCATCGACCAAAGTCTGAGACGTAAAATCCTCCCATCCTTCACCGCATTTAATCGCGTCATAAATTTTTTGATAACGTCCGGTATCGGCTAGGGCGTTATATTCCAGCACCGTTGGCAGCAGTATCGCATTGGCAACCCCATGAGGGACATCAAAATAACCGCCCAGGGGATGGGCCATCGCATGGACATTACCCAGCCGCGCCCAGGCAAAGGCGATCCCGGCAAACATGCTACCATAAAGCATATTGGCTGCTGCTTCTGGATTGGTTCGATCTGCCACAAACAAACGGATATTATTACCGATCAATTCCAAGGCTTTTTCAGCCATTGCATCAGAAAAAGGTGAAGCGGCCTTCGATAGATAAGCCTCAATGGCATGAACCAGAGCATCAATTCCGCAGGCTGCCGCCGTTTTTTCCGGGGTTGTCATAACTAAGGTTGGGTCCAGTACTGCATAGGCCGGAATCAGTTCATAACTAAAGACCGTCAGCTTATAATTCCGGGAACGGTCCGTAATCACCGCAAAAGCTGTTACCTCAGAACCGGTGCCAGCAGTGGTGGGAATGGCAATTAGCGGCACAATCGCACCGGGGACCTTGTCAGCCCCCTCATAGGCACCAATGGAGCCACCGAACTTCGCCAGTATCCCCACCGCCTTAGCTACATCCATGGGGGAACCGCCACCCAAAGCAATAATACAGTCTGCCCCACTGTCAACAAACACCTTGGTGGCCTTATCGACGGTTTCTACTGAAGGATTGGCCTCCGTTTGGGTAAAACTGTCAAAAGTTAGCCCGGCCCGCTCTAAAATATCCGTAATCTTCTTAACCACCCCCATCTTATTCAGATGCGGTCCCGAAATCACCATCGCTTTTTTTAATTCCTGCTTATTTAAAAGCTCCGGTAATTTCTCAATACTATTCACCCCGCAGATTATTTCTTGCGGTATTTTAAAACTAAAACTATTCATCTCTTTTCCTTTCATAACTCCCGACAAGACTATTCAGTTACACTACCAACGCGAGCGGCAAAGGCAGGCTTTTCATCGACATCGACATACTCTACATCAATATGAGCGCCAAACTCATCACCATATTTGAATTTACAGTAGCCATAAAAGAGTACGCCCAATACGGCCCAGCCACCAGCCATGATCCATTCTTCTGCTACCAGTGCAGTGGAAGCAAAAGGCAACGGAATCACATATAACAGGGTCATCATACCCGATAAAGCAACTGCCACAATTCCCACGAAGGTGCCAAATCGGACCTTGTATGGTCGTTTCATATCCGGTTCTTTTTTTCTTAAAATCAGGAAGGACAAGGATACCATGGCATAGGCCAGGCAGACCCCGAAACTTCCGGCATCAACAATCCAGACCAGCATTTTTCGTCCAAAGAAAGGAGCAATTACCGATAATACGCCAATTAGGCCGATTGCTAACACTGGAGTTTTATACTTAGGGTGAAGTTTAGCAAATACTTTTGGAATCATATTGGATTCAGCCATGGAATACATCGCCCGACTGCCCCCGATTAAAAAGGAGTTCCAGCTGGTAATAATCCCGGCCATTCCACCAACAATCAATACCTTGGTCATGATTTCACTGTTAAAAGCCAATCCCATCGCATCGGCCGTTACGAGCGTTGAATCTGCCATTGCACTAGCAGGCATCACATAAGCCACGGCCAGAATGATCAGGGCATAAAAGGCGACTGCCATCAGAATCGAAAGAATCATAATCCCGCCAATTTTCTTAAATCCGGCATTTATTTCTTCAGCTGCCTGCGGAATTACATCAAAACCGACAAAGAGAAAAGGCGTCATAACCGCTACCGTAAGCACACTCCCCAGAGCGGTGGTGCCCAGTTCAATACTGCCACCAAACATGTTTCCGGCAATATTAGAAGGATCACCATTAATCACTGATCCAGCGATTAAAAGGAGTCCAGCCCCGGCAATTAATGCAGTAAAAATAGTTTGGAGTTTGGCTGCTGTTTTAGCTCCGAGAATATTAATGGCGGTAATAATAATAGCGGTAATCACCCCAACGGCCACCCATGAAGCATAAATGTCAAATCCAGCCACTGTATACATATACCCTTGTAAAAAATTAGGGCTCAAATATTGGATGACCGTCGGAAAGGCACAAGCTTCAAAAGCCACAACGCTGACGTACCCCAGAATAATAGCCCAGGTACAGATAAAGGAACCCGTGGGTCCCATGGCCTTATAGCTAAAGACATGTTCACCGCCGCATTGAGGCATCGCAGCTGTAAGTTCTGCATAGGTCAGTCCCACAAAGACGACCATAATCCCCCCGATTAAAAAAGCCAGGGCCGCTCCCAGAGCGCCAGCGGTTTCTATCCAGATACCGGTATTCACTACCCAGCCCCAGCCAATCATGGCACCAAAGGCCAGCACAAAGATATCTTTGGTACTTAAAACCTTGTCAAATTTCGACTTGTTTGTTTTTCCACTCATTTTTCTTTTCGTATGATCGCAATTCTGGATCATACACCCCTTTCAAATTTGATTTGTTAAGATAATTGCGTGGTTGTCAATAAAAAAATAGGATCTTCACAAGCTTTCTGGTGTCGGTCTCATTTAGACCGATACTAGAAAGCTGTAAAAACCCCATTGTTTAAAACTTTATTTAGTTAATTTGATTAAAATTAGTTGACCAATTCCTTGACCGTCGCTTCGATGATGCTGTAAGCCTTGTCACAGTCTTCTTTTGATACAATCAGCGGTGGAATCATGCGGATGATGTTTTTTCCAATGGCGGTAATTAGCAGTTTTTTCTCCAGCACGCCATGTTTGATAGCCACGCCCGAAACGCCGTCTTCAAATTCTACCCCGATTAAAAGACCTTGTCCTCGGACTTCTTTAACCTTTGGCAGTCCCTTTAATTGTTCCATAAAGTAGTACCCCATTTCCCGGGCATTGCCGGCCAGGTCACGATCGAGTAGTTCGGTGATCTGGGCCAGAGAAGCGGCGGTAGAAACCGGATGTCCACCATAGGTAGTCCCGTGAGAGCCCATGGTAAAGGCTTTGGCCACTTCAGCAGTCGCACAGATCGCACCGATTGGCATACCTCCGCCCATGGCTTTTGCCATTGAGACAATGTCAGGCTTAATTCCATAATTCATATATGACATAATCGCTCCGGTTCGGCACCAGCCTGTCTGAACCTCATCCAGTAATAAAAGCAAACCTTTTTCATCACAGAGGGCCCGAAGTCCTTCCATAAACTCCGTTGTTGCCGGATGGACTCCCCCTTCCCCCTGGACCGGTTCAATGAGAATGGCAATGGTATTGTCGTTGACAGCATCTTTAAATGACGCTAGATTATTAAATTCAGCATAGCTAAAACCGGGAGTCATATCCCCAAAGCCGATTTGACAAGCGTTGTCCGGCTGCCCGGTGGCACTCATAGCACCGAAGGTTCGACCATGAAAGGACATCTTGGCAGTAACGATGTTATAGCGCTCTGGGCCATAAGTTTCGACCCCATATTTGCGGGCCATTTTAATCATCGCTTCATTCGATTCAGCTCCGGAGTTCTGGAAAAAGATCTTATCCATACCAATGCTGGTACAGATTTTTTCGGCCAGCAGCACCTGGGGGATGGTATAAGGATAGTTGAAGGTGTGAATCACATCAGCCACCTGATCCTGAACCGCTGCAACTACTTTATCATTGCAGTTGCCAGCGCTGTTGACGGCGATACCGGCATAAAAATCCAGGTAGGCCTCGCCATTTTCATCATAAATATACATATCTTTTGCTGTTTCGGCGATAAAATCAAACCGTTCATAGGTTTCAATCATATAGGTGTTAACTTTTTGCTTTAATTCCTCTTTTGTAAGTCCGGTGTCTTTAAGTTTCATTCCAATTTTCCTTTCCCTTTTCCATTAACGCTACATAAGTACTTTATTTCTGACAAACATCTTCGTTTGTCGGATAAACAAAAAAAACGCCGGAACATGAACCATCATGTTTCGAACGCCTTCGTTCTGTCAATTGACAAGTACAATATAACATGTGTGCATTATAATGTCAATACACACAGTGATTTTATTTAAATATTTTTTAAAAATCGCTATTTAAAGGGTTATAAGGCATTAAAAGATAATAATTTGTGCAGTATATTGTACTTTTTCAACATTGACCCGAAAGTTGTTTTGTGATTAAACAGTGAGCATATTCTACTGTTTAAAGACGAATACCGTAATAAATTTCAGCAGCTCACTTCCCTTATTCCAATAGGTATGTTTCATCGCTGTGCCAAAACAGATAGCATCTTCTTTTTTAATCTGATAAAAGGAATTATCAATTTCTAAGGTCAATTCACCCACGTGCACGACGATGTACTCGTTGGTTCCCTGCCCATGAGCGCCGCTGACATAACAGGCACCGGGTTCAATTTCAATTTCATAGATTTCAAACAATCGGTTCTTTTCATAGGGAAAATAGGTGTAAACCGCGTAGTGACCGGGCACCTCTTTGGAGGGAATCAGTTTTTGTCGGTTGACCTCATAGACACCAATCCCCGGGGTTCGGGTCAGATCTGAAAGATCCACCCGGAGTCCGCTGACGATCTTTCCCAGGGTCCCGATTGTAGGATTGGCTTCCCCCCGTTCAATTTGCCCCAACATACTTTTGCTAACCCCGGTTTGTTCGGCCACCTCATCCATACTCATGCCTTTTTCGCGGCGTATTGCTTTTAAATTAATTGATATATTTTTATTTAAGTAATCCATCCTCTTCGCCTCGTCTTTCTTTAAGGCTAAGTTTAACTTAACAGAAAGCTAAAATCAATGGATACCATAAATCTTTGTGTTGCGGTCATATGAATATAGATCAGCACTGACCCAGTACCGATAATTATTACATCATGTTGTACGCATCGGGGCAAACAGTTGATAAACTGTTCGATCCCGCAGCGAAAAACAGATTAATAATTGGTCGGTACGGCTGTATCGCACTAAAGGTAACTAATAGAGTTTCGTATAGATTCCTAGCACCTGTTCTCGGGCGAGGGGGACGTAATTGTTGGCCATCAGCCGGGTTTGTTTGGTCATTACTGCTTCGGTAAAAGTTTCCAGATCTACTTTGGTCACGCCGTAGTCCCGGAGTGCTTTTTTTAACAAAATATGATTAAGCAGCTTCTCAATTTCTTCGTAAACAAAGGCGGGTTCACAGCCCAGAAATCCAGCCAGAAAAAGATTGAGTTCTTTGATGCTGCCGTTGGGATCAATGGCAGCATAGGTTTTGAAAACCTCGGTAAACATCGCGTAGTTCGCTTCGCCATGAGCGATATGGTAAACTGCCCCCAGGGGGTAACTCATGGCATGAACCGCAGCACAACCCGCGTTACCGAAGGCGATCCCGGCGAAGGTTGAAGCGATCATAAAGTCTTTCTGCAGGGATTTTCGGGCTTCTGGTCCCTGTTCTACAATAGTCTGATAGCCGGTGAGAATCATTTCCATGGCCTTTTTCGAATACAGCCGAGTAAAGGCGTTGGCCTTGGGGGAGGTGTAAGATTCGATGGCATGAATAAAGGCATCAATGGAACTAGTAGCAAAAACGCTCATCGGCAAATCATTAAGCAGTTCCGGCACTAACACGGCGTAGTCAGCATAGAGTTCATCCACCGCCAGACCAAATTTTGAAGAAATGGCGGTGAGTTCCAGAATAGAAATATTAGTGACCTCACTACCAGTGCCACAGGTAGTGGGAATTAAGATTAATTCCTTGTCTTTGATAATTTCCAGTTCTTTGTTAAACAGGTCCACCACCGGCACAGTATTTTTAAGCGCAAACAGCTTAGCAACATCGAGGATGGTACCGCCGCCGATACCAAATACCCGGGTATACTGATAGTCTTTTATATCTGCGTAAATCTTTTCCACCATTACATCGGTGGGTTCGCCACTTACATATTTTCGGTAATTGACACGATAAGCTTCATTACTGATGGTATCCTTAAAATAGTGTTCATCGGTTCGATCACTGATAAAAACCAGATCCCCTTTACCGATCTGAAAATGCGCCCCCACTTCGTGGCAGTGCTCAAATTCCAATATCTTCGGTGTAATTCCAAATTGTTTCATTGTCTCTCCTTTCCGGCTGATCGTTAGTTTAGCTGGTAACAAATGCGTCTTTTTACTACGGGTTTAATGCTGACTACCGTACCGACCAATTGTCAATCTGTTGTTCGCTGCGGAATCGGACAGGCTAGCGCCGTGTCCGCTCCGATGCGTACTACATGATGTAACAATTGTCGGTACTGGTTTTAGCATTTTACGACAGGTTAACTATAAATTGAGTTACAAAATACTCTATTTGTTACATATCCAGTTGATAAAGTTTTACACACATTTTAAGATAGCTTTTTCAAAAATATCAAGGCCGGCCTGAAGTTGATCGTCAGTGATGACCAGCGGGGCCAGAAAGCGGATTACATTACCGTAGACACCGGCACTTTCGATGATCAGGCCATTTTGGACTGCCTCATTGACAATCGCCGACACCAGTTCCGGGTAGGGTTCTTTGGTGGTCCGGTCTTTGACAAATTCAATCCCGACCATGGCACCCATGCCGCGGACATCGCCAATCACGTCATAGCTGTCTTTCCATTTATTAAAGCGTTCAAAAATTGTGTTACTGATTTCGCAAGCCCGTTCATCCAGACGATCCCGTTTCATAACTTCGATGACTTTTAAGGCGGCGGCGCAGGCCACGGGATTACCACAATAGGTTCCCCCGATAGTGCCACCTTTTACGGATTCCATAATTTCTTTTCTGGCAGTGATGGCACTAAGTGGCAATCCAGCGGCGATTGATTTAGCCGTCGTAATAATATCCGGTTCCACGCCAACTTCTTGCCAGTACTGTGAAGCAAACATCTTTCCGGTACGGCAGAATCCAGTTTGCACCTCATCAGCCATTAATAAGATTCCCTTTTCATCACAGATTTTTCGGACTGCTTTGATCCATTCCAGCGGTGCGGGAATAAATCCACCCTCACCTTGGAGGGGTTCCACCACAATAGCTGCCACATGTTCGGCAGGTGAAGATTCCTCAAACACCTTATAGATACTTTCGGTATAATAGTCGATGGCGTCCTCTTGCTTCATACCGGCCGGGTTTCGATACAGATGGGGAAACTGAGCCCGGTAAATACCATCAGGAAATGGTCCCAAACCATGGGCATACGCTTTTTTTGATGTCATCGTCATGGTCAGCATGGTGCGCCCGTGAAAAGCTCCGGAAAAAACAATAATATTGGGCCGTTTGGTAAAAGCTTTAGCGATTTTTACGGCGTTCTCATCCGCTTCAGCACCACTGTTAGCAAAAAAAGTCATCTTTTCGTCGCCCCGGACCGGTACAATGGCATTCATGGTTTCAGCCAGCTTGACATACCCTTCATGGGTAACGATATTAAACATCCCATGAAAATACTTTTCCGTTTGGGCTTTCACCGCTGCTACTACTTCAGGATGGGAATAACCGATATTTAGCACTCCCACACCGCCAACCCAGTCCACAAAGTGATTACCGTCAACGTCTTCGACCATGGCCCCTTCGCCCTTGTCGATAACTAACGGATAAACACATTTGATGGCACCGGGAATGGCGTCCCCTCTTCTGGCAATCACTGCCGCAGCCTTGGGCCCCGGCACTTGTTTGGTAATTATTTTTGGTAATGCGTTTTTTAGCATCTCTCATCCTCCTCTTTTTTCTAACTAGATCATTGCAAAGTGCTTAAACCAAACATTTCTGCATAGCATTTTGCTGCTCTTATTAATAAAAAAACAAAAAAAACAAGACCGGGAATCGACTTCCTTGTCTTGTTTAACGTGATTCTATTATAGCACAGACAATCATCTCTGCAATGTCCAACTAGCCTAAATTATTTATTATTCTTTGTGCTGGACAGACAAAGATTTATTTTGTATACTAAGTAAAACGTGAATAATTCCAGTTTCCTTGCTTTATCGTTTTGCACCGATATTAAAAATGAGGTATTTTATGTCGATTATGTTAGCCGATTTATTCCATTCCACCCAAAACACCTATCAGCTCCAGCTAATCGCTGGAGAAGCTGGCCTGAACAGGCCCATCCATTGGGTCCAATTTACTGAGGATATTGCCACCACCGATTTTTTAAGAGGTGGTGAGCTAATTATCACCACCGGTATGAGCGCCGACAGCAACACCTGGCTCTTTGATTTTATCACCCGACTAATCCATCAGAAAACCTGCGGCCTGATTCTCAATACCGGACGCTATCATTTTGCGGATGATATTTCCGAAGCGGTCATCACTTTGTGTACCCAGTGTCAGTTCCCACTGTTAACAATGCCCTGGAAAATCCACCTCGCTACCATTATGCAGGATTACTGCAACCGGATTTTTATGCAGTCCTACCAGGAAGACCGGACCACCATGGCGTTTTCCCGGCTGCTGCTGCACCCCGACGAACCGGAATCGAGCCTTGACACCTTAAATAGTTTGGGCTACGAAACCAATTCCTCCTACCTGGTAATCGTTGGTGAGTCTCCAGAAATTCCACCCCGACTGATTGAGCGGCTTAGACAAATTGGTACCCGATCCTATTTTTTTTCGCTCCGGGAAGCTTTTGTTCAAATTTTTCAAAATCCCGATGTTACCGCCCTGATGGAGGTGCTATCAAGCTTTGATGCTTCCCCTCAGTCTCGTCCCGAGGCACCGGTATGTTTTGGCAGTGGTACTCTGACTGACTCCCTGCTAACACTTAACACGAGCTATCAACAAAGCCTATTCGCCCTAGGAGTCGCCCAAAAGCAACATCTCCGACAAGTCAGTTTTAATGACCTGGGGTTGTTTAAAGTTTTTTTTGCACTTCCCGACCAAGCCATCCTCGCCACCATGGCGGCCGAAAGCTTGAGTCTGCTAGAAGCTCAGGATGCCCGCAGCCAATCCAATCTGAGCGAAACCTTGCGGCTTTACCTGGAGCACGATGGTAGCATTCAGGCCGTGGCTGATGCGTCCTTCACCCATCGCAATACCATCAACTACCGAATGAAAAAAATCCGTCAGCTTTTAAAAACAGACCTCCTGACCATGGAAGAAAAGTTCAATCTACTACTTGCTTTTAAAATCAAAGATTATCTGGCACTGTAACACGATTTAAGGGTTACCGATCGTTTTTTTAATCTACTGTCTGCTTCGCTGTCAGTCAGTGTGAAGCAATGCCTGTTGATTCTTTTTTACCAACAAATTCTTTTTTTTTATTTAAAGGAGACGCCTATGAAATCAGCAATCTCAATCATCTCTAATCCGTCCCTGAATCCATCATTAAATCAGACCTTAACCGCATTTTTGACCCCGAAAGCCGTCGCCGAAGTCCGCCGCTTTCATCAATCGCTGCCCCTGTATCAACCGACTCCGTTGCTTTCCCTGCCTGAACTTGCCGATAAATTGGAGCTGCGCCATGTTTTTGTCAAGGATGAATCCCGCCGCTTTGGGCTTAACGCCTTCAAAGGCCTGGGGGCCGCCTATGCTATGGCCACCATCATTGCCCGACATATCAAAGCCGACGAAAGCGAGCTTAATTATCAGTTCCTGACGACCCCGGCAGTGCGTGATCAGATTAAAAATCTGGTTTTTATTACCGCCACCGATGGCAATCACGGCAAGGGCGTGGCGTGGGCCGCTTCTCTTTTTGGCTGTCGGGCCATTATACTGATGCCCCGAGGTACTCGTGATTGCCGGGCCGAAGCCATCCGGGCCATCAATCATACCAAGGTAGAAATCACCGACCTAAACTACGATGATGCCGTTCGCCTGGCTGCTCAGTTGGCTGAGAAAAATGGCTATTATCTGATTCAGGACACCGGTTTTGAAGGCTATGAAGCGATTCCTAACGCGATTACCCAAGGCTATACGACCATGGCTGGGGAGGCCTTGGAACAATTGTCTAACCTCGGCATTCCAAAACCCAGTCATATCTTTCTACAGGCCGGAGTAGGCTCTATGGCTGGCGGGGTACTGGGTTATCTGGCCCATTATTACCAACAGCATCCACCGATTACCACCATTGTGGAACCCGATACTGTCGCCTGCATTTACAAATCAGTTCAGCTGGGCAATGGCCACCCCTTGGCTGTTGGCGGTAACCCGGAAACAATTATGGCCGGATTAAACTGTGGGGAACCCAACCCCCTGACCTGGCCAATCCTGCGCGACTTTGCCGCCTTTTATGCCAGCTGCCCGGACTGGGTCACAAAACTGGGGATGCAGACTCTAGCCCACCCCTGCGGTTTGGACCCTGCTGTTGTTTCCGGCGAATCTGGAGCCGTGGGATTAGGACTACTCGTTTGCTTGTGTCAAGATCAAAATTTGACAGCGTTAAAACAACAGCTTCAGCTCGATCGTAATTCAAGTGTCCTGCTTTTTAGCACCGAAGGCAATACCGATCCGGACGGGTATGATGCCATTGTTAGTCGGCCCGTATCGATTTAGCCAGGTAGCGACTCTTAGTAGCACGATCATCTGAACTAACTCGTCCGGGATACCCAAAGCGCATGATTAATCAATTTTTAGTAGTTTTGCATTGATTGCAACAATAATTGTACTTAATGACATTAGCGCAGCCCCTATCGCCGGATTAATAATAATACCTTGATTATAGAGAACACCTGCAGCTAAAGGTAACGCGATCATATTATAACCTGTAGCCCATATCAAATTTTGGATCATCTTTCGATAGGTCGCTTTTGAAAGCGTTAAAATCGTTATCACATCGAGTGGATTACTTCGTACCAGAATAACATCCGCCGTTTCAATGGCGACATCTGTTCCAGCTCCAATGGCGATCCCTAAATCTGCCTTTGCCAGTGACGGTGCATCATTCACACCGTCACCGGTCATTGCAACAATCTTGCCTTCTTTAATAAGTCCATCAATTTTGGATGCTTTTTCTTGGGGTAATACCTCAGCAATGACGGTATCGATGTTCAGTTGATTGCCTACGTAAGCCGCAACTCTTTGATTGTCACCTGTTAATAGGATGGTTTCTACCTTCATCAACTTTAGCGTATCAACAGCTTCTCTGGCAGTATCTCTTACAATGTCGGATAATGCCAGATAGCCCAGGAGGGTGTCGCCATCTAAAATGAATACAACGGTCTTTCCCATTTGGGCAAGTTTTTCGTAATGGTTTATATCAAAAGCTATCGCTTCCGATCGCATATAGCCAGGACTCACAACCCTAATGTCACGTCCATCCACTGTCGCTTTTAGTCCTTTACCCGTCAGATTCTGATAATCTTTTACTGCCTTAAGCTTAAGGTTTAGTTTTTTTCCTTCGTTAACAATGCCCTGTGCAATGGGGTGTTCTGAGTTTGATTCAACTGAATAGGCAAGTAAAAGAAGTTCCTCTTGGGATATTCCAATGGCCTTGATATCGGTAATCCCAAAGGTACCTTCGGTCAAGGTTCCGGTCTTGTCAAAAACGACAGTATTTACCTTTCGGGCGTTTTCAAATGCTGCCCGATCTCTAATTAAGAGACCTTTTTGAGCTCCGATACTGGTCGATACTGCTGTCACCAGAGGAACTGCCAAACCTAATGCATGGGGACAGGAAATTACGATGACGGTGACTGCCCGTGTGACTGCAAAATTCAGATCTTGTGCTATGAACATCCACGCTAAGAAAGTCAATATTCCGGCAGTCACAGCGATATAGAATAACCACTTGGCTGCTTTGTCTGCTAATCGATGGGTATTCGATTTTGAATCCTGAGCTTCGCGAACAAGTTTTAATACTTGTGATAGGAAGGTCTCTTCCCCAACGTGAGTCACCTTGAATTTTAGAATTCCCTCGCCATTGATGGAGCCACCAACGATCTGATCGCCCTTTTCCTTTTCAACAGGGGCGGATTCTCCGGTAATCATCGCTTCATTAACGGCAGATTTTCCATCGTAAACTAAACCATCAATCGGTATCTTTTCGCCTGGCTTTACCAGAATGGAATCCCCTGGCTTTAATTGTTTTACTGAAATATCCGTGGTTTCCCCGTTCTCCGTTATCCGGTGTGCTTCTTCTGGCATGAGCTTGACCAGTTCATCGAGTGCCTTTGATGCTCCCATCACGGATTTCATTTCAATCCAATGACCTAAAAGCATAATGACAATTAATGTAGCGAGCTCCCAAAAGAAGTCATCCCCGCTAATAAAAAATACGGTGAGTGTACTATAAATATAGGCGACCGTTATGGAGAGGGCAATCAGCGTCATCATTGCTGGCGTCTTTTTTTTAAGCTCATCCCTGGCACCTGTAAGAAAAGGCTTACCTCCATAAATAAAGAGTATCGTTGAAAGGCCAACCAGTAAATAAGAATCACCGAAGAATCGCCAGTTTACACCCAGAAACATCTGGATCATGGGTGATAACAATAATATCGGTACCGTAATAATCAAAGAAATAAAAAACCTTTTTCTGAAATCCGCCACCATCATTGCATGGTGATCATTGTGGTTATCATGTCCTCCATTTGCTGAAACATGCTGGTGCAAATGTTCTTTTTCCGCCCCGGGAACCCGTTCTTCGTCATGTATCTGATTCATTTCCTCATGACCCTGATGATGCACATGTTCATCTGTTTTTTGTAAAATCGCCTTGTGTTCCTGATGATGTTGATGGTCATTATGCTCCTGATGGGTTTTGTGTTTATCACGTATCACTTCTTCGTTTGATAAGTCCTTCTTTGAATTCTTACTTGTATCTTCTTTATCCATCCTGTTCACCACTTTCCTAGCTTTAACTATGTATTTATATTTTTATACCCGAACAAATATACTTAAATCACTTTTGGTGGGGCCAACCGAAAATGAACACCGTGATTGGCTTCGTATTGTATTTTAAAAATGTTAAGTTTTATGTGATATTTATCTCGATTTTGCATCAAAAAAGCCCCATAGAAAAACACTATGAAGACTTTTTTAATAATTGCATTTTATTCTAAAAAAATACTAATCAACAAGATCATACTGGAATCTTGACAGATGCTCATACGGAAGGATCAGTCTTCCGCGGTAGAGGCCACAGCCATCGTTGATCAGGGAATTATCCATTGCTGAAAACATATTCACGTCTAATTTTGATAATTCAAGTTGCTGTAGGAGAATCCCTCTTTCATAGGCATCATCAAAATAAATATTTTCCCCTTTGGGAATTGCATCGCGCCTGGCTCTTTCACTTTCTTGCCGTTTTTCGTAACCTAAATGATTAGCAGGACCAATCTCAGCAAAATCGTCCATTTCTTTTGTCCGAAGTTGTACTTCCACATAGCAACGGGCAATGTTATCATAAAATGTTATATGCAGTGAGCGATAGCCATTAGGCTCTGAATTAGCAATATAATCCCGATAATACGGGCTGATGTTCTCTTTTAACAAGGGCGATTTTTTCTGATCTTTTAATGACGACAGCTCTGCGGTAAATCCGCGTTCCTCCAGAAAACCAGGCAACTGGTTGGCTACATCATAGAGATATTTTATTTCTTCATCCGCACGAATCTCCCCTTCTTTCAGATGACATTTTGGAAGCGAAATCACAATCCTGTAAGCAATTAGATCCCGAAAACAATTTATTGCGTTCTTTAGCTTCGGAAGCGAAGGGTAATTGCCGTGTTTGATATAATATTCGTAAATGTATTCCACAATATATCCGTTAAATTTTGCTTCCGCGCGGATCAGGGATTTAATTCGGCCCTTAAAAGTAAATGGAAGAAAAGGATATTCATTTGCCATCAGTTTATAGAATTCCCGAATCCGCTGAGACTGCGAAGTCAGGAAATCGTTGTGCTGCAAAAGTTCCGCAATTTGAAGCAGAAAATTACAATGCAACAGATCAATCTGATTATTCGTTTCTTTCGCTGACTGTTTTAAATCCTCTGAATATCGCTGTAAAATCTTAAGAACGGTATCGCCTGAGTATAAGTAATCATTTAATTTTTTCACAGTTAGTGCTTCCTTTCCAAGTTATACTGATGGTTATGCAATTTCCCCATCAGAGCATCTTGTAATACTCCGGAAAATTTACGCCGCTTATTCTGGTTAAATGCTTAACACTGTACTAATTGCTATCAGTAAACTTAACAGGATTCCAATAAGATAATATTCTGCAAATGATGGATCTTTATCAATTCTATCATATCACATCAGTAATTTTGCTGCAAAGATTATTCCAACGGCGGCATATTGATTCAGTATCACCAGTATAACAACAAGTATCGTCTCTAATTTACCATTGTCCTAGGACGATCTTAGCATCAATAGTCACTCCTCTAATTTTGTCTTGGTTAATTCGAATTTACTGACCATGTTTTTAAGCATTTCCGACTGGCTGTAAAGTTCTTCACTGGCGGCGGCGCTTTCTTCGGCGGTGGCTGAGTTGGTCTGAACGACCTGCGATATCCGATCGATACCGATGTTGATCTGGTTGATGGAAGTGTTTTGCTCGTTGGAAGCGGTGTCAATTTTACTAACCAGTACGGCAACCCTAGTAACCCCGTCTAGAATTTCTGTGAGCGATTCAGCGGTGTTGTTGGCAATGACAGTTCCCTCGGAAACCTTGGTAATGGAACCTCCAATCAGTTCGGTGGTTTCTTTGGCAGCTTCGGCACTGCGTCCCGCCAGAGTTCGGACCTCTTCGGCCACCACTGCAAAGCCCTTGCCCTGCTGTCCTGCCCGGGCGGCTTCCACCGCTGCATTCAAGGCCAGGATATTGGTCTGGAAGGCGATATCATCGATGACCTTGATGATGTTCGAAATCTTAGCCGAGGCGGCATTGATTTCTTCCATTGACCTAAGCATCTGCTGCATCTGGGTGTTGCCGTTTTCGACATTTTGCCGGGCGATACGGGTCAGCTGATTGGCCTGGTCGGCATTTTGGGCGTTATCTCTGGTTTGAACGGCAACTTCGGTGATGGAAGCATTGAGTTCTTCCATGGAACTGGCCTGCTCGGTGGCGCCCTGAGCCAAGGCCTGACTGCCGAAGGATACCTGTTTGGATCCGGAAGCGACCTCATCGGCGGCATTATTGATATTGCCGATAATCTCATTAAATGACCGGATGGTATCATTCAGCGAGTTTTTGATGATCATATAACTGCCCTGATAATCGCCCTTCATGAATTGGGTCAGATTACCGGTGGCCATCTGTTCAAGTACGATGACAGCCTCATTGATAGGCTGTTCGATGGAATCCAGGGTCTGGTTGAAGCCCGCGACGATATCCCGATACCCGCCGGCGAATTTTGTCGCATCACTGCGGATTTCCAGTTTACCGTTAATCCCGGCCTGAGCCAGATTTCGGGATTCTGCAATCAGATTGTCAATGGTGGTCAGGGTGGCAATGATCGATGGGATCAGCTTATCGTTAGCGGAACGCTTGCCAATGGCAACAAAGTCGTTAAGCCGACTGGCATCGCCTTGGGAAATATCGACAAAGGCATCCGAAACATTGAGCAGATTGGCATGAACCCGGTTGATTTCCTCGGCAAACTCGGCCATATTGCCTTTATAGGCGCCGGTCATGGAAATAGTGTAATCATTGACAGCCATTTTATTCATCACCTGGCGACCCTCATTGATGGGTACCAACAGGGCGCTCAAGGTATTGTTAAAGCCCGCGATGATTTTACGGAAATCGCCGCTGTGGCGGGTAGCGTCTGCCTTTATTTCCAGTTGGCCGTCGGTAGCTGCCCGGGCCAGCATTTCGGCATCGGACACCAGGGCATTGATATTGTCGATACAGGAATTCAGGTTTTCTTTAATGGTATTAAAGTCGCCATGATAGGTGGCGATGATTTTTTCGGGTATATTCCCGCGACTGATTTTATTGACGTAGTCTGCCGATGTATTCAGGGGCTCGACCACGGTATTTAACATGTTATTGACGCCAACCACAATATCCCGGTACTTGCCCTGGAATTTGCCGGCATCGCCGCGGATCGATAAATGGCCATCGGCGGCTGATTGGGTAAGCATCTCCACCTCGGTTTCCAGATTTTTCAGATTTTCCACAACTTTGATTAAACTCCTGGATTGAACATCCTTATCTGATTTCACGTCCACCTGAACGTTGAGATTTCCCAAGGAGATCTGTTCAAGTGTCATTATATTTTCCTGGATGTTTTCTGATAATTTTTTGAAGGATAAACCAAGCATGCCCAGCTCATCCTGACGCTTGATGATGTCATTGGTAATTTCATTATCAAAATCTCCAATTTCCGCTTTACGAAAGAGCTCGGTAATTAAAACGATGGGATTGACCATGCTTTTAATCAATTTCATTAGGATAATGCTTAGGATAAGAAGGGTCAGCAAAAACAATCCAACGAGCTGATAAATCAGCATCATAATCGGTTTGTTCAGTTCGCTTTGGGGTTCCATGATGGCCAGTGTCCAACCGGTTGCGGGAATGGGTGCATAATAGATATTGTTTTTTCCGGCACTATCCGTAAAAACGCCGCTTCCGGTTTCACCGCTGATAATGCGTTCTCCTAGTGATGAAAGGCTTTCGTCGGTGTCGTCAAGAAGATTGACACGCATACTTTTGGAAGTATCCTGATCGGCAATGTAAAGGCCGGTTTGATCCACGAGGAAGGCCCGGCCGGTTTCACCGACTTTGATTTCACTGACAAGCTTCTGCAGACTGCTTAAATCAATATCGCCGGTGACTGTCCCCTGTAATTTTCTGCCACTGTCGTAAAATGCGGAAGTAGCGGTTACCATGGAAATTCCCAGGGTTTCATCTTTAAATGGCGCCGACCAGGCAATTTCACCATTGGCTGATTTGCCATTCACATACCATTCCTGATTAGGATAGTCATATTCTTCGGTGCTGAATAGTGCTGCATCAAAGGTAATGTTCGCACCATCCCGGTATGCATATGGGCCAAAATATTTTTGCTCGGTCCGATAGCAGTTGTATTCATACCAGACACCAGCACCATATGTATCATCGTTGAGGCCAATGTACTGGGTGATAAGATCACTATACGCCTCGGTTGTCATTTGATTTCCGGTTACACCAATGGTCTTTCCCAAACTGCGGACAACATCGCTGTGGTTACCCAGGGTTTGTTCAACTTGGTTAATTGTACTGTCGAGTTGCAGGTTCATGCGTTCTTCTATTTGTTTATTCTCAGTATAAATGCTGAGAGTAATAACCGTTATTCCGATTAATAGTAACGCCATTGCAACAAATGCTAATACTAATGATGTTACTTTATTTCCAATTGACTTTCTGTTAAACTTATTCATTTCAGTCTCCGTCTATAAATTATTGTTGTGAATTTGACGTTTGTTTGTAATGCATGAGTTGGTGTGGCTATTTAGGTTGCGGGCAGGTAATACCCGCCCCTACGGGATTACATTGACGTTTTCTTAAAATCATATGCTTGTTCCGGTTCGTAGGGGCGATTATTAATCGCCCGTTTATGTTTGTTTGTTGTGAAGATTCATTTTGGAAATCACCTGTCTGCCCGGTCTGCGGTGGCAAATAATGGTTTTTTGAGAGATTTATCCGCTAACCTGAATTCCTTTTTATTATTTAGCATTTTATATGCCTTCCCCACGGTCAGACCCTGAAATACTGTGGTAAATAGTACAATGGCATAGGTTGAAACTAAGAACAGGTTATAGATTTGTGATGATAAAACATTGTTTGTTCCCATAATCAGGGCTAAGCATAAACCGCCTTTTAACCCGCCCCATGTCAAAAAGGCAGCTAATTTCATTCTTTTCATACCATCGGGCAGATTCCTGGTAAAGAGCAATGCCGTGGATACTCCGGCCATTCTTGATACGGTATTAAAAAAAATGGCGCCTGATCCGATGATGATGATCATGGTGATCGGTAGTGTGTTAAAGTTTCTGATACTGATAAATAATAAACCAACTAAGAGAAACAGCATTCCGTTTAAGAGACTATCAATCACTGACCAAAATGAATAGAATAATTCCCGCACTTCATGGATTAACTCGCAACGGTTTTGTTTTTGAATTCTGGAAATGCCGGTTGCATAATACAACCCGCAGATCACTGCTGCAATGGGTCCGGAAAAGCCCAGATAATTACAGATAAGATACGCAATCATCACGGTTAATATGCTTGAGAAAATTTTAATGTAGGGGTCTTTTGAGCGTTTGAAAATTTCAAAGAAAAGAAATGATATGACGAATCCTATCAGGGCCGCACCCAGAACTTCGGCTGACAGCTCTATGATAAAACTTATAATTGAAATATCTCCAGAGGTGTGTTTAAGGATACTGATGAGGGTGGCAAAAATAGCCACTGCAACACCATCATTAAACAAGGCTTCTCCTTCAATGATCAATCCCAGCCGTTTGGACAGCCCGGCTTTTGCCAGAATGCTCATGGCTGAAATGGGATCGGTGGGTGCGACGATTGAACCCAGAATAAGGGCCTTAAGCAAACTGATGTTCACATGAATAATAAATCCCAATCCCCATAAGAGCAACCCGTAAATCATGGTTGAGACAATGGTTGAAGCAATGGCCATGCTACCGATTAAGTATTTATCTTTACTAAAATCACTGAATTTAATTCTTGATGCCCCGCTAAAGAGCATGAAACATAAAACCCCATGAAATAAAAAATCGTTGAAATTAAATTCGCGGTACAGATTATAAAATTCTTCGGGGATCTGTACGACATTCATGGTTCGACCGCAGATGACCATCACGGTAAATGCAAATCCAAAAACGACCAGACCAATTTCATAGGGAAGCTTTATTGTTTTTTCATTTATAAAACTAAACACAACCACTAAAAGAAGCAGTCCGCTAAAAAGGATCAATAATTCATCAAAATTAAACATATTTTCTCCATTTTGTACTTTTTAACAGAAAATTGCGAAACAAATTTCAGACTGCTATCTCCATAAACCGGAACTGCCTATGGATGTATGCCTTCATTCATTTGTCTCGCAATTGACTGTCAATACTTTTTTTGTTAACCGGTTTAAATGAAAAATCGATTTGGCATCATTATTCGCCTGCCCGGGTTTGTTTGTGGTGCAGGCATTGGTGTGGCCTTTTTACGTTACGGGCGGGTAATACCCGCCCCTACAGGAGTGAAATGACGGTTGCTTAAAATCAATACGCTTGTTTCGGTTCGTGGGTGGGGGCGATTATTAATTTGTTTTTATATCAACTTCCCGCACCACTTTTTTATCTGCATTTTCTTTCTTTGCATAAAGCCAGAAAGGAACAAAAAGGAAAAGTACGAGAACCCCAATTAAAGCCGGGGCGATACCATAATCCAATTTATTGATATAGAAAATCCCTGCCAGATATAAGGGAATATTCAACATACAAAAACCAAGTCCGACATATTTCCACCATTTTGGCGCAAGTATTTTTTGGTCTCCTTTGGCTTTAAAATAAGCAAAAAGGGTGATGCCATTGGCGATAACATAGCCCATCGCCGAGCCGGCGACAATCGCCGATGGGGTTCCAATAAAAATCAAAACAAAATTCAAAATAGCAATTGAAATCATGGCCTTGACAGGTACCCCGTATTTATTTGTTTCTGTCAATACTTTCGGCAAATTACCTTCCACCGCCATTGACTGCATCGCCTGGGCTGAACCAAGCAAGGCTGTCTGAATGATTAAAATCATCGATGCCATGAGCATAATGACAGTTACAAATACACCTGCGCTGCCAAACGACATCTTTGCCATTAAAAGCATTGGTGAATAAGGCTCTTCGATAATTCCCTGTATTCCCAGTGTCCCAACACAAGCAGTTTGGACCAGCACGAAGGTTACCAGACAGATCAGTCCACAGAAGAATAAGGCTTTCGGTAAATCTTTCTTGGGTTTTTCATAATCCGGAGCATAGACTGCTGCGGTTTCCCAGGCGCAGGCACTCCACTGAGCCATTGCCATTATTCCCAGCAATATCAGGATGTGTGAAATATTCCAGCTCCATGTTTCCGGAAATAAGCTCACAGCGGTAATGTTGCTTAACTGAAACTGTCCCGTTACAATGGGTACGATCGAAAGAACGACGAGTGGGATCAATGCAACCACTGCTAGAATATTCCCAATCATGGCACCTCCGGATAAACCTTTTCTGTTAATACCGATTAAGACTGTAAATATAACGGCTCCGGCCACCAGTGAAATCGCTTTTTCAGAAAAACCGCCCAGAGCCGGTATCATGCCATGTAAATATGTTCCGATCAGAAGTGAAAATATTGCTAAAACGGGATTCCAGGCCATCCAATAACCCCATGCGCTAAATCCGCCAATAAATTTGTTGATATCATAGTCTTCGGAATTTTTCCCTTTAAAAATTGCCTGAACATAACCCGGCAAGCCCCGGGCCTCGGGGTACATCAGCGCAAAGTCTCCATAGGCGAGGTTTTGAAGAAAACCCTGGGAGATTGAAAGCATCCAAACAATGATTGAAAATACGCCAACGTAACCTGCAAAATAGCCGATATTGGGAAGAATTAACATTGGCACACCTAATGCGATAACCAAACCTTGCTTCCAACTAATTTTATTTGTATTCATATTTTACCTTTCTGTAGCATTATTGATTGATATTTATTCATTTTAATCCTTTAATTTACGTATTTTTGAGTGTCGATCAGAAAAATGATTAAAAAGGTAGCAAAACACCAATCTAAAATTGTCGCTAACATAAAGCGGGACAATTTTTGATTAGCATTTTGCTATAATTATGTTGCTTTAAAGTTTATGATCAGGTGTTTAAATTAAAAATTCCGGTATGTATTTCTGTGCCCGGGTAGCGCCGTATTCAGTAATCGCATAAGTAACAACCAGGTTATTATCTTTGTCTTCTACCGCATTTTTAACTTCCACCAAACCAACACCTTTCATCGACATCAAATGATCGTCAATGGCCGTCTCGTTACATTGTTTTTCATTTCCATATATGGGTTTCAATTGTGTATGAAATTCTTGGGGAGTCATTCCCTCTTTATTCTTAATCAATAAATTGATCATATAAAATCTTACTGGCGCTTTCATAATTCAACTCCTGCTTTCTATTTTTAAATAATATAATTGTAGTATAGTTTGAGAATGTTTCTATCTACGTAATATCTCTTAACGAAATTAACTCTGATGGTTTCCCAACTACCAGTACACAACCAACTAATAAGATAACTAAACCAACAAAGAAATTAATCTGCAATGTCGCACCAAAAATAACAACACCTAAAACAGTAGCACTAATTGTCATGATTGGATTAATTGCCATCGACCGGGCCGCCCCAGCAGCATTTCCTGCCCGATAGTAAAAATAGTAACTGCCTCCCGCAAATATAGCTGCACCAATCATCCATACCGCTGATAATGATGTTATTGATTCAAAGAAGTACCCAAAAGAAACGAGTCCCAACCCTGAAACAATTGGAATAGCTAAAAATGACAGTAATCCTGAAATAACAAAACGGAACCCAATTGCAATTTCCGGATCAACAAAATCCATTCCTGCCGTTGCAACAACCATTTCTAATGCCCAACCAGTTGCACATACCAATGCAAATATTACACCTATATAAAAGTGGGGATAAGCTTCCCCTGATGGTGGAATCCAGCCTACGGTAATTGCGCCTGCAACAGCTAAACCAATTCCCACCCAGGCTCGTCCGCTTATGTGTTCTTTTAAAAACAATCGTGAAGCCAGTGCCCCAAAGGCGGGTAACATGGCCGTGAAAATAAGGGAATACACCGGTCCACACAAGGTAACCGCTGCCATATAGCTGCCAAGTGCCAATGGTCCGCCAAAGAATGCTGCCAGCATAATAAATCGTCCCGGCTTTGTTGAGGCAATTCTAAGATACTCGCGATGTTTGCCTGCCTGTGCATTTTTTAGAAAAACAAGAATTGCTGCTATACCATCTTGCATTGCCGCCATAATCATTGGTATTAACATCAAACTCATTAATGCTAACGTAGCAAATGGTTCCTCTCCCATTGCAAATGTTTGAAATGTGGGTCCCACACCATAGGTTAATCCTGCCGTTACTGCCCATGCAATACCGTATTTAGCATACTTAAGATTTTTTCTGTGCAACCGGCCTTTGACATTTTCATTCATTGAAATTCTCCTGTTTCTTTTTTATTATAATCATTTTGAGCTATTTTTTAAGGGTTTTGATCTGGTTAAATAAAGGTAATGGTTGTGTTGCTTTCTTTAAACACATCGTTTGCATAGGGCGTCACCAATGTCCCGATTTTTAAAACGATGTTTGGTTCTGCCGCAAGCTTTTTTGCCAGTTCATAGTTGATTAATTTTTTCACTGTACTGTATTTGACCGTGGTTAGTCCATTGACAATAGTCGGCTCTGCCCGGGTCTCTTTTTTCTCAGTTTTCGGCAATACTGCCTTTTCCTCGGAAATGAGCATGCTTTCCAGGGCCACACTGCTCATAATGCGAACGCCGCACAATTCCAATTGCTTTTCATGATCTCTGAATACATTGTAAAAGACCGGATTTGCAATTGCTTTGTACATCCGGTATTCAAGACCTTCTTCGAGGACATAAACATCTTTCCCGGTTAATAAAAACTGGCGTAATGCTCTAGTTTTATCATTAATGGCAACGCCATTGACCGAAGCGGACATTTCATCGACTGTTAGTTTACTTATAACCAAAAATTCATATCCCAGAAAATCATTTTTATCTTTAAGTGTATCTAACATTACTGCTTCATATCCGGGGATTGCCATTGCCATGTCATCGCATTGCAGAAGCTTTTTTCCCGGAATCGCTTCAATTTCTGTTTGATGCTGATTAATTTTTTCAATTATACGATTAAACACTTCGTTGGTTATCAGTTCAAGGTTCATTTACTCACTCCTTTCTAAGCTAATTGTAAAACATCTGAGGTCTGTTTATTGCTACTCTGCTTTTACAATTAAGCCTAATGTTCTTCTCCCCAGGTTACAGGCATTTGCTTCATCATAATCGATATGCATATAGGTGTCGAACTTATTGGAAACCCGGAGATTCACATTCTTAAAAATCATCGGACGATCGGTATTCACCTCAATGTTCACGCGATCACCATCTTTTACTGATAAATTTTTAGCATCTTCCGATGACATGTGAATATGTCTTTCCGCCACCAGTACCCCTTCGTTGAGATATACTGTTTTTCCGTTCGCACTGATTTCGATAGGCGCTGTTCCCATTAATTTGCCACTTTCATGAACCGGTGCATTAACACCCAGGACCTTAGCATCTGTTTTTGAAACTTCAATCTGAACTTTTTCTCTTTCCGGACCTAATACCACAACATTTTGGAGCTGGCCTTTCGGGCCGATAAGGATCACCCGTTCTTTGGCGACGAATTGACCGGGTTGTGACAACGTCTTGATATTGGTCAGCTGATAATCTTTGCCAAAGAGTTTATCGATTACGACCCTAGACAAATGCACATGGCGTCCTGAGGCTTCAATCTCAATATAGCCTGATTTTTTTAATCTGGTATAGATTCTTTCAAAAATAATATCAACGATTTTTTCTATTTGATCGCTCATCTCTCGCCTTTCAGTATTAATTATCTTAGGTAATTGTGAAAACTGACATCAAAGCAAATATAGTTCTATTCTTTTAAATTTCGCAATTACCTATTAATGATCTAAATGCTTAAAAATAATAATATACATAACCGAGGATAAACGGTTATATCCCTGGATCAGGTCGATTCTTCCCACCGTGCCATCTGCCAGCTTAAACCCTTCATAACAGGCGATTTCTGTCTTTCTGATCAACGCCCGAAGGGAATTGAGCAGAATTGGAATTTCTCCCAGCTTATATGTAATATTAAATAAGTGTTCACGACCAAAGTATTTTTTAGGATTATGTGACATATCGCGGATTTCCTGTTGATTAAACCCTAATATCTTACTGGTGTCAAGTGCTTCGTTTAAAACTTCTGATCTTGATAATTCACCGATATAGTCAAAGACTTCCTGCAAATCCGAAACCAGGTCAGTCAATTGGAGTTCATTGGCGCGAATCTGAACTTTCATGATTTCACCCATTAACACATCGACTTCGCCTCTGAGTTTAATCCGTTTATGATCCTTGCCGACAAGAAGATTCCCGTAAAGCTGAGTCATGTGCTCAGGCTTTTCGTCTAAAAAACCGCCACTTTCTAAGTTGAACTTGCCAATTTTCTTTGCTGCCATTACTCCGGCATTTTCCATTACGCTGGTAGTTAGGTTTTTTTCGATGTCATCATCGATTAACACCAGCTTTAATTTATGATCTGCTAGGACCGACTTTGCCGATGGGGTTAACATTGACTTAAGGGGAAGTCGCAATTCACTATCGGTGATCGATTCGCCGCTTTTAATTATTTTTTTTATGCCATCTTCAGTTATTAAATTCATTGGTTCACTTCCTTAATAAATTTAAGTGATATGAAACCCATATCACTTAAATCAACTGAATAATCGACCTAGTTATTGGAACCTTTTTCCTGTGGCAACATTTCATTAACATCCGCATGCGGACGAGGTATAACATGTACTGAAACTAAATCGCCAACTCTTTCGGCTGCGGCAGCACCGGCATCTGTTGCAGCTTTTACTGCACCAACATCGCCTCTGACCATGACGGTTACCAGTCCGCTGCCAATTTGTTCTTTTCCGATTAATGTAACGTTTGCTGCTTTTACCATTGCGTCTGCCGCTTCAATCGCTGCTACTAAACCACGTGTTTCAATCATTCCCAATGCATTTGTGTTTGCCATTTTATTTACCTCCAAGTAAAATTAAATATTTAATTGATTTCTAAGTTTTTCTAAAATTAAATCGGTAATACCTTCGAGTTTATTCTCAACTGCTCGATTCAGTTCCGTTTCGCTTACTGTTTTTTCGACTGAATTGCTTTTAGCGCATTCAATACTGTTTCGTATTTCAGCCAGTTCTTTGACCCCATAGGCGACGCGTCGCAAATTGAGTAAGTTCAACGGCGAGATGTTATCGGATGTCGCACTTCCGCCCACTGCACCGCATCCCAGGGTAAAGGCCGGCAGTAAATTGGTTGTCGCTCCCACGCCGCCTAATGCTCCGGCGGTATTGACCAATAATCGACTGACGGGTTTCCTTAACGCAAATTCTCTGATAATTTCTTCATTTTTCGAGTGGATGATCATGGTATGACCGGCACCCTCTTTCGTCAAAATCTCAATTGCTCTGTCACAGGCTTTTGGCCAGGTGTCTTCAATGTAAAAAGCTAAGATCGGGCAAAGCTTTTCTCTTGAAAATGGGATGTTGTGTCCAACCATGGTTTCCTGCCCAATCAGAACTTTTGTGTTTGCCGGAACTTTGATCCCAGCCATTTCAGCAATATATAAAGCTGTTTTACCGACAATTTTAGGATTCATTGTCATCTTGGGTGTCAGCATTATTTTTTCCAGAAGTTTTTTCTCCGCTGATGTCAGCATATAACAGCCCTGTTTTTTGAGTTCTCTCAGAACTTCCTGTTCAGATTCTTTTTCAATGATAATGGACTGCTCTGATGCACAGATAACGCCGTTATCGAAGGTTTTAGAATCGATGATCTGTTTGATGGCATGGGGAATGTCCGCACTTTTTTCGATAAATGCCGGGCCATTTCCAGGTCCGACACCAATTGCAGGATTTCCAGATGAATAAGCAGCTTTTACCATTGCCTCACCACCGGTTGCCAGAATCAAACTGGTGTCTATATTCTTTAATAACTCATTGGTCCCTTCCAGAGTTATAATCGTTGCGCACCCAATACAGTCTTTAGGCATGCCGGCAGCGATAGCCGCCTCTTTAATCACTCTCACTGTCTCGATGATACAATTTTTAGCCGTTGGATGGGGTGAGAAAACAATTGAATTCCCGGCTTTTATGGAAATCAGCGCCTTATAAATTACTGTCGATGTCGGATTCGTCGATGGAATTAATCCTGCCACGACGCCTACTGGCACAGCCACTTCATAGATTTTTTTGATTTCATCGCTGCTGACAATGCCAACTGTTTTCATGTCTTTGATACTGTCGTATACGACTTGTGAAGCAAAATAGTTTTTAATCACTTTATCTTCGGCCACACCAAATCCAGTCTCTTCATTTGCTAATTTCGCCAGTTTTTCGAGGTTTTGCATGGCCGCGTCTTTGATCGCTGCACAAATGAAATCAATTTCTGCCTGACTCATTTGGGCAAGTTTTGTCTGTGCCGTCTTTGCATTTTTCAGCAACTGGCGGGTTTCTTGAATTGATAACAAATCTTTGTCTACTAACTGCACAGTTTATTCCTCCTTTTCTTTTAATTCATTTAAAATATTTGCGATCAGATCAAATTTACGGGATCTTTTGATTTTTTCTCTGCTGATGCCTTTAATGTTTATATCACGGGCTAATTTTCTTAACCTGGAAACGGTCATCAGATTCAGGGATTCTTCCGAGTAATTATACTCTTTATCATTCGACACGGATGTTGACGATTTATCTTCAGTGATCGCGTCTTCACCAATTAACTTCTCTACTACACTACATTGCTCTTCCTGATTTTCCATTACAGTAATTTTCGTAGGTGCAGCGTTGTTGACAACTTCATGCCCGGATGAATTACTGTGGCAGAGCATTTTTTGGGTCTGATCGTCTAGTCTTGCAATGATGGTATGTTTTCTGCATTTCCCTGCCAGATTTGCCGCTTCTACCCCTGCGGCAACGCTGGCCGATACAGCTGCTACATCCCCTGTGATGATGATGGATACAATGCCGCCTGACATTTTATCAAACCTTACAAATTCAACATCAGCGGTTTTAAGACATGTATCCAAGGCATTCACAGCTCCCACAAAACCGACTGTATCAATTATACCGACGGAAGTCATTATTTTAACCTACTATCGGGTTATTGGCAATGTATTGAACCGCTTGGGCAAACGCGTCGCAGGCCGCTTTGCATGCCGATTGTGAACCGCTCATCAAGGCACCGGAAAAGTTTGATGTCGCTGTCGGCGGTAGAAATGTCTTGCAAATTTTTACATCCGCTGCTTTTAGTGCGGCATCAATACCGTACATTGCCTCAATTGGTGGGGCAATACAATAAGCCAACGGCATTCCGGCTGGTATCTCCGCAGTTTCCGATAAATAGCTGCCGGTACTTGATATACAGTGAGCTAAATAAATAGATTCACCTTTTTCATTGGCATTGACGAAATATGCTCCGTTTTCGATATAATGAGCACATGCATCCAGGCCGCTCTTTACCTCAGCCGGATTTTCGCCGGCCAATATACCAAATGCTTCCCCGGCAAAGGTTGTAAAAATTCCGACAAATGCCGAGAACATACATTCCCCATATACCACTTCTACATCAGCAGCTTTTGTGGCCTCATCAAGAGCGATAAATGTAACATCATCGATGGAACCTGTAATCAGGCCCAGGCTGCGTTGATGCGGTTTAAGATTAAGCGCCTTAGCTAAATCTTCACTGACATTTGGAATAATATTCTGGCACACAACATTAGCGCGTATAATTTCTCCTAACACTAATTAATCCTCCTATCCAATTTATACTAATTTTAAATCCACACCAGACATTTTATTCTTGAGCATGGTCTGACAAAGCTCAGCTATTTGAGCACCTGCTTCAACCGGTGCGGTTCCCAGTTCATGAATGTTGGAAATGACCGTTCTTCTGGCCTCTTCCATACCAACTGTTGGTTTATAGGTAATATATGCTCCCATAGACCCGGTTGAGTTTAATCCTGGTCTTTCGCCACAGAATACGGCAATTACGTCAGCATCTGTTATTTCGCCGATTTCATCGCCGATGGCAACCCGGCCATTGGTGACAAAGAACGGTGTTGAGTATGTGATTCCCAGTGAGTCCAGTCCCTGCTGTAGAGCGGGAAGAAAATCTGCGGCATTTTTTTCAATGGCCCGTGAGCTTAATCCATCGACAAAAACAATCTGCACATTGAGATTCTTAACGGTATTTTTTTTGACGGTTTCTACCGCTTCATCGGTCAGTTTTTTTCCGGTGTTAGGGTTTTTGATGTATTCTGCTTTATCCGCAGCAATTGTAGAAAGTTTGATGAATCCGAGGTCTTCGACCAGGGTTACGTCAACATCTGACCATACCGCATTCTGAGCTGCCGAGTGATCGGCTAAAAATCTCATATAGGCTTTGGTTAAAGGTCTTGGACCGGCTCTCCAAATACCTAATCGACCGGACGTAAATTCTTTCATTTTCATATATCCATCGCGATCGTATGGATTGGGAATAAAGAATGTTTCCTGCATGGTTGCCACAGTCACATCTTCGACAAAACCATCATCAATGCTGCCTGCCGTGGCAGACTTAATTACCTGGTTCTTTACAGAACCGGTTCCTGCTTCGCTTAATTCTTCTTGAATAACATTTTTAATAATGTCGCGAATCGTATCTTTTAAAATAGCTTCATTTATCATTTATATCACCTTCTTTTTATTTTAAGAATATTGAAGCATCGCCGGCTTTTTCGGTAAACATACCGTATTGGTCGAGAATCTCCATTTTTTGCAGCCATTTTTCAAATTCAGGTACTCGTTTCATTCCCGATAATTCCAACAGTGTTTGCCAGTCGTGATTTCCCAATAATTGATAGTTAAGCATGATGTCGTCACCCATTGGTGCGGTTACAAAGGCTGGCATCCCAGCGTGAGCCAGTAATAATGCAAGGTTTTCGGAATCATTTTGACTGGCCGGCATATGGTTGGTGTAACAGACATCTACACCCATTGGGAATAGTGATAACGTTCCCATAAAATGCTCTTCCAGACCGGCTCGTAATTGTTGAACGGAGTCATAAATATATTCCGGTCCGATGAATCCGACTACCGACATAACATAAAAAGGATCATAGCGTTTGGCATAACCATAGGTGCGGGCTTCCAGGGTAAGCATATCAACTCCCAGATGGGCGTCGCAGGATAGTTCTGAACCTTCCCCGGTTTCGAAGTACATGATGTTTTTCCCACCGGAAATACATTCGCGTTTTCCCAGATCATAAGCATCATCAAGCATGGTGGTGGTTACACCAAATGATTCGTTGGCCTTTTGGGTTCCGGCAATGGATTGAAAAATCATATCTAACGGTGCGCCTTTACGAAGGGCGGCCATCTGCGTTGTAATATGAGCAAGTACACAGTTTTGGGTCGGTATTTCCCATTTCATTCGGAAATCATATAGTTTCTGAAGTAGGAAAGTTGTTGATTCCACGGTATCCTGAACCGGATTCAAGCCAAGCATCGCATCCCCTACACCATAGGCAAGCGCTTCATAGAGTTCTGCAAAAATGCCGTCAATATCATCGGTCTGATGATTCGGTAAGGCACGATTTGCGGCAATACCACGTTGTCCGATGGTGGTGACACAGGTAGCAACATTATCGATTTTTTTCGCGGCATAAATCAGATCCATATTTGACATGATTTTTGTAACGGCGGCAACCATTTCTGCTGTCAATCCGGTTGCAATTCTTTGAATAATCGGACCGGTTGAAGTGTACAACATCATAAAGTCCCGAAGATTTCCGACGGTCCAGTTTTTAATTTCTTTATACACGGCTTCATTAACCTGATCCTGAATGACTCGGGTAACATCATCAAGTTCATAGGGAACTGCCGGATTATTGCGAATATCAGATAACAACATATCTGCCAGCACTATTTTTGCTGCTGCTCTTTCTTCAGTTGAAGTTGCAGCTAAACCTGCCAGCTGATCCCCGGATTTCTGTTCACTTGCTTTCGCCTGGACTTCATTAACATTTTTGAATTGGTAGGTTCTTCCAAACAATACGGTTTTTAATTTCATACTTTCACTCCTTATTTTTTGGATTATCATACATATGACAATCAATACTTTGTTTAGCTTTTAGTTAACTAATCAAAGTGCCGGTTATTGTTTCCACTAACCGCTACTTTGATTAGTTCAACCTTTGACTAAACTGTCGCGACTAATTTGAATAATCGGATTAGTCACATCCGCCAATTTGCTCATCCTGCAAAAGAGGCCTTGATGTCTTTGGAAATTCCTGTGTCCCCTATTTAAAAATCAATGTTTTTACAACAACCGGTAATACCATCCCGCCGGCAATGGGATTGCCAATATCGATGTAATCTCCGTCGCTGACGGTCACAGCGTCAATGCAGATCACGTGATGATCATTATTCAACAGCCGCTTAATCGTCTGTCCCAGCACTTTTGCAATGTCTTTTTCGGAAACGACGATAATCGGATAATTATGCCTGATCAACGCCTCCAAACCGTTGATCAATTGTTCGGCACAGGCTACTATGTCCTTGAAAGAAGGTGAATTGATGCCTTCAAAAGCAATCGCAACCATCTGAAATTCATCTTCCAGTTTAAACCATTCAATGCGTTTTGCTACCTCATCTGCTATTTCACTGATACTGTTTTTATCCGTAAATGGTATTTTCACAATCGGAATGTTTTTAATGGGTAAGGCTGACTTATCGTATGTTACCGTACTGCCGCTGATATCGGTAGTATGTGACCCCGCTCCGACAACGGTAGCGCGAATGGTTTCTTCGGCATTCATCACCTTTAATTTGGTGAATAAATCCGAACGACGGATTTCTCGTCCCAAAATTATTCCCATATCCTGGTATTTAAAAACATCCTCTTTTTCAGCGTAGTGGTAGACGATGTCTGCGACGCCGCCGGAAAATGTTAAATAGTTGATGGGGTTCTTGATTACCATATCTTCAATCGTGAGCATCATATCGTAGTAGTGATCCTGGGGCGTAATTCCGACAACGGTTTCAAGCTGATGAACCATTATTTTCGCTAATTTTGTCAAGCTGTTTTCGTTGGCAGTCTGACCCAATGCAATATCGAGTTTTTCGTTTTTAATGATTTTTTTTATTTTTTCATTGATGTAGATTATCTTTCCCTGCTTATCCATCTTGACTAAACGACCGCCAATATCCAGACACCCGGTGCTGACTGTCTCCCCGTGATCAAAAACAACCACATTCGAGGTTCCTCCGCCGATATCAATGTTTGCGACGACGTTGTTGTGTTCTTTGGAAATCTTGTCTGAACCTGCGCCTTTACCAGAAATGATGCTTTCTAAAACCGGTCCTGCCGTTGCTACCACAAAGTCTCCGGCATAACCGCTCAGTTTGTGTAACACTTCACTGGCATTCGCCCGTCTGGCGGTTTCTCCGGTAATAATAACCGCGCCGATATCGATATCCTTTTTCGCAATTCCGGCCCTGGCAAACTCGCTGTCGATGATTTTCATGACTTCATTCATATCAATGCGATCATTCGATGTCAAAGGCGTGAAATAAATTTCACTGCGGTACACGATCCGCTTGCCAATAATTTCTATCCGGGCGATATTGAAACTTGATGCCATGTTTTCCAGCAGAATTTTTGTAAAAACCAACTGTGTGGTTGAAGTACCGATATCTATTCCGACACTGAGAATTTCCTGTCTTTTAAAGTTTTCCATGTATTTCTCCCTCTTGATCCAGTATGATTTTCCATGTCGCTAACATTGAAAAAAAAGACGCAGCTTAAATTATAAACATCAATTAGTTGATATTTATCCCTTAAGCTGCGTCGCTTTTTTACATTACGTCTTTGCAATGCAATGTTTATTTTTTTGTCAAATTTTGCTATTCGATTTCTTAAACAGTCTGAGTAAAAAAAGTAGCTTAAAATTTGAATACCTGCTTTAGATATTCAAACTTTAAGCTACGTCGCCTAAAATAATTGCTTCATCGCAATTTATAATATTAATTTATAATTTGAAGGCAAATGAAGTTGTGGTACCTTCATCTCCGGTTTCAATAATTAATTTGCCCAGCAGTTTTTCATAAACATAAGCCTTAACGATGTTGAGACCCAGACCACTTCTTTTTTTCTCTCCAGATTTGTAACCGATTCCGTTATCCTTTACTTCAATCATCTTGATTTTTCCATCACTTGCAGTTGTCACTTCGATGTGACCGACACCCCCATTGGGAAATGCGTACTTCAGCGAGTTTTGAATCAGTTCGTTTACAATCAAAGCAATAACTGTCGATTTTTCACTGTCAACAAAAAAGTCAGCACCTTTAACCGATATTTCAATTTCTTTATTAGCTGTTGCGACGAATGATATCATGTTTTGTTTTATTTTGTCAAGCATTTCTTGAACCGAAACCAGATTATTTGACTTTTTTTCTAAAAGTTCGTGGGTGACCGCAATACTCATGATCCGGTTGATGCTGTCACTTAAGATGGTTTTTACCTCTGGATCCTTAGCATTTCGACTTTGCAACCGCAGTAAAGAAGCCACCGTTTGCAGATTGTTTTTAATGCGGTGATGAATTTCATGTGAACTCACCAAATAACTGTTCACTTCTTTTTCATATTTTCTCATTTCTGTAATATCATCAATAAACACAATCACATCAACCGTCTTTTTCATCCGGATAATGATGTGAATGCGATAAAATTTATCGCCGATTGCCACCTTTCCGTCATAACTTTTTTCAATAATGATACGGTTGTCATCATTATTGCTAAAGGTCCCTTCGATATTCGATAGAACATCGTCAAAATTCTTTGTTGTGTAGTTCAGGTTATCAAAATGTTGATTTTCAATGGATTTAAACCCCAGTTCCTGATACATCTTAACTGCCCGTTGATTAAAATATTTTAAATGACCGGTTTCGTCGAATATTAAAATACCCTCGCGCAATTGCAAGGCTTCATTTTCATTGCTTTTACCGAAAATCGAACTCCATAGCTCCTCGATTTTTTCGTTTTCCGGGGATCGCTGTAATGGCGCCCCTGGCACCACGGTCAATCTTAAATCCAGTATTTTCTCAAGTATTAATGTGGCCACGACATTATTATTGTGCATGATCGGCACAACTGTTTGTTTTGTCCATATCTTCTTTTTGTTACGGTCAAAACTCATACCAATGATATCTTTTGTGGTTACTCCCAGATCAAATGAACGAAATACTGCCGGTTCATTCTCACGGTAAATAATATCGCCTAAATACGAGTCAACATATATTGATTTCTTTTTTTTATATGATTCAGCAACCACTACCGCCAGATCTTTATCGTGTACCTTTATATCAATAAACGACTCCCCGTCAAATCCTTCGTTAAAATATGGTAGAATTTTAGCCACGTCAATTATCGCTTCGATTTCATCATTGTTTAACAGCGTAAACTCTTTACATTGTTTTATAATAAATTCGCGGTCGCATTTATACTTCATTTCTTTTCGCCTTTTTGTGCCTGTAACAGTATCGTTTCGCTGATAACCCGGAGTGAGTAGCCTTTTTCCATACTCAGTGATCTGAGTTTTTTATAGGCGCTGTCCTCATCGAGGCCTCCGGATTGCATTAAAAATCCTTTTGCCTTCTCAATCATTTTGCGATCTTCCAGTCTTTTGGTAATGTCATTTAATTTTTGCTCATTTTTTTCGGACTCAAGTGATTTTGCATAGGCGATTTTTATTGTCGGCAGCAAACTCTTCTCATCGATCGGTTTGACAACATAACCAAATACGCCGCTTTTTTTAGCGCCCTCAATAAATATATCGTCGGAATATGCGGTCAGAAAAACGACGCACTTACACAGTTTATCTCTGCGAATTATCTTGGCAGCACTGACGCCATCTAAATTAGGCATATTAATATCCATCAGCACCATATCCGGATGATAGCTTGTGCATAAATTGATGGCATCAAAACCATCCTTCCCTTCACCCAGAACTTCAAATCCGGCATCTTCAAGTATACACCGAATATCCATCCGGGTTACCGGTTCATCTTCGACAACGATAATTCTCATAACTAACCTCAACTCCACTCAAGAAATTTTCTTAACTCTGCGATCTTCTTATTTTTCAATGATGAAATTTTAAATATTTCATTAACCCCCGATAACCTTAGTGAATCTTCTGCATAACTGAAATCCTTTTCATCCAGCATCAGATCGATCTTGGTCACAATCCCAATGATTGGTTTAGTAAACATCCTTGCAAAACCCGGCGGAAACACATTGGACCGGCTTTTACAGTCCATTACCAGGGCCACCACATCTGCTTCCACAGATGTCACCTGCAACGCTGAATAGTAACCACGATTTTCCAGGTATTCTCCGGGTGTATCGATGACATTTTTATGAAATTCAATAGCCTGGGTTTTGTCATAATCGATATCGAAAGACCCCATTCGTTGATACAAAGTTGTCTTACCGCTTCCTGATGGCCCGATAAACATAACTTTTTTCATTGGCTCAACCTCAAGATCGTGTCACTGTTGGGATTGACATGCCCTGTAACAGAGACAATGTCTGAAGAACGCTTTCGACAGATGCTTCCACCGAACCGACATCGCCTTCAATCACCAGGGAACCATTAAAGCGATCGACATAGCCGATGGTAACATCACCTGATTTTACCGCAACATCCGCTGCGATGATGGCCGCCTCACTGGGTGTAATGGTCAGGATTCCAATCGAATTATGGTTCTCTTCCAGTCCTAATTTTTTATAGATGCTATTATCGGGATTTACAATAATATGCGCTAACGTAACCTGTTTTCCCGGAACGTATTCCTGGATCACTCTTTGGACATTCTCATTCATTCTTGAACTCTCCTATGTTAGTTAAAGCGCTGATTATTTTATAATGATATTAAATAACTATTTAATTGTCAACACTTTAACTATAATTTCTATTCATTTCTTAATTTTTATTTCTCTTTAGTTGGCTTCTTGTAGTAAAATCATCGCAACATCTTCATGCGGTCTTGCGATAACATGTGCCGATATCAACATGCCTACTCTTGAGGCTGCGACTGCCCCGGCATCCGTTGCGGCTTTCACCGCACCTACATCACCTCTGACCATTATTGTTACCAAGCCACTGCCGATTTGCTCTTTTCCGATTAATCTGACATTCGCCGCTTTAACCATAGCGTCAGCAGCCTCAATCGCGCCTACCAAACCTTTTGTTTCAATCATTCCCAATGCATCTGTTGTACTCATTTTTTCCTCCTGAATATTTTCTTATTTTTCAGAGTATTGACTCTTATTTCAATGAGAACCATTGACCCCGGATGCAACACATTTGTAACGACTGCACCTCTTCGTCATGATGTATCTGACCAGATACAATAACTTTCATTTGAAATCTTTGCTGATAACCTTAATTCGATTGCTTATCTTCGCACAGATCCTGCCAATTAGCGGGATATGCTGCAAAGAAAAATTTACAATGATCCGGTGAACTGAATGTAACAGCCGTTTCCTTTGGAATGAAGATAACATCGCCGGCATGGCCGGTGAACTTTTTCCCGTCATATGTTATCTCCAATGTTCCTTCTACGATGTAATCCAACTCGTCATAACCTAAATACCAGTCAAAAGCGGACTCTTCAATTCTCAAAAAACCGGTTGCCATGTTTGGACATTCTTCGATGGTCAGTATTTCTTTAAAGGTAACCTTATCATCTGGATTTCCGGTATTGAAATTTTCAAAAACCACACTGTTGCCCCGGATCAGTCTGATTCTGTCAGGCTCAGTGGCCTTTTTTAATTGTTGCTCATCTGTTGTCAGTGACGTCATTACTTCATTCACAATCTGTGCTATCAGTTCCTCAGAAATATTTAAATCCAAAACTCGATCCTTGATTATCTGTTCAATATTGTTATTCATTTTTATGTCCTTCTCTTTCTTTCATTTATAATAAAGTATTTTTGAAGTCCTTATGCGGCGATGGTATGACCGTATAATAGACGATATTCCCACTTTCTTTGATCACTGCAACCCCGGATTCTATGGAGGCATCGACCTCTGAAACATCTCCGGTCATGACCAAATAGGATTTACCGCCGATGCCGGAACCCAGCCTTAATTCAACCAGCTGCACGCCTGATGCTTTCACACAGGTGTCTGCTGCCACAATCAATGAGGCCATTGCCATACTTTCAATCACACCGATCGCGCCTATTTTCTCAACATTACTGGAACCGGTAATGGCCGGGAAAATTTGCTCATCGACGTTTGGAATCATCAAATCATCAATAATAAACTCGCCGCCTAAAAGCTTTGCTGCTTCTATTGAATTCTCCACTGAGCCGACGTCGCCATATATTAAGGTAATATATTTCCCCGGACAAGTTGCTGTTGAAAACATCAGCTGCACATTGGCAACTTTGAGCATATGATCTGCTACTTCAATGCCTTTTGCAATACTGTTAAGTTCGATAAAACCAATTGTATTTATCATATCCTATCCTCTCGTGCTTCAATTGTAATGGATTCATTGGAAACTTCTGTAATCATTCCTGAAATACTGGCATGAATACACGCACCCATTTTTCCGTTTTCTATTTCGCCAATAAGCATCCCTTCATCGACCATCATCTCTTTTTCCACCACTGGTTTAGCCAATGTTCCGATATGCTGTTTAAGGGGAATTACAACTTTTTTCACATTGTACGCAAAACTTTTTAATGGTGCACACCGATCATATTCTTTTAACCCAAGTCTTTCGATGAGTCGTTTAACCGGTATTTTCCGGTACTCTATCATTTCCGATATGGATTTTTGTTCTCCGCCTTTATCAATGCTTATCCCAGCCGCGATTAACTCCTTTTTAATCATAATATTGACTTTTCTCGGCGACAATCCGTTTGGACAGGCATATAATTCACAGGCTCCACACTCGGAACAGCCCAATGCTGTTTTCATGCCTAAAAAATCTGATAAACCATAGTTTGCAATGCGCATGACTAAATGGGGTTTGACATTATGACCAAGTAAATCCCGGGGACATAGGTCAGTACACTTTTGGCATTGTATGCAGGCAATCTTTGATTGTTTTAATACCTGCTCATTCCCTTTTGTTTTATTTTCAATCAATGAAGAATTCTGATCTAAGAGTATAATTGCCTTTGTGGTTTTCGTAATTGGCAATTCAAAATCGAAGATTATCTTTCCCATCATTGGACCGCCGTCAATACCAACTTTTCCAGTCAAGGTTTCTATTCCGCATAACGCCAAGGCTTCTTTATAACTCATACCAATTGGAAGGCAAAAGGTTGCGGGGGTTTTTACATCGCCGGTAATCGTTACATAAGTGGTTGTCACCGTTTTTCCCCTGGCAGCATTGTACACATTTAAAATCGTTTCCACATTACATACGATGCAGCCAACATTCAAAGGAATTCCACCTTTTGGTACCACTCTTTTCAAAACTTCATAGACGGTTATTTGTTCATCACCCGCCGGATAAAAATCTTCAAGCAGGAAAAGCTCAATATTTTCCGAATCCTTCAATTGTTCTTTTAAACAATCGATTACTTCTGTATGTTTCGCTTTAATTGCAACATAACCCTTTTTAGCCCCGGTTTCCTGGATAATACCGGTTAAACCTTCTAATATATCGTTGGTATGGTGAAGCAATAATTCCTGATCAACCCGTATCAAGGGTTCGCACTCTGCGGCATTAACGATTATATATTCGGCTTTTGCTGCCAATTTCACATATGTTGGAAAACCAGCACCTCCGGCCCCGACAACACCTGCTTCCATGATTCTGTTTGTAAATTCACTATTCATGCATATCCCCCTCATCTTCATTTTTTTCATCGATAATACCGATAATGATGCAGTCAACCGGTGCGTTTTCTAATCCTTCTGACCTTCTTGCCGCACTTCCATTCGTGAGTAATACCAGTTCGCCGATTCCGGCTCCGATTAAATCCGTAGCAACGATAATCTCACCATTTTCAGATTCTTTTTCGCGGTTCAATAGTTTCACTCTCAGGAGTTTTAATCCCCTTAACTCATCTTCTTTTCTTGTGCACCAGATACTGTCTATAACCCGTCCAATCTTCATTTACTGCGACACCCTCTCTTTAAACTCTTTAGCGATATTATTCAGGGCTTCCTTTACTGATGCAATATCACCCAGTACAGCAATCATGGTAAAATGCTGGGGACATATACCTTTTATCTCAACAACATCGACAGCTGCTGTTTTTTCAGCAATATCAGTTGCCACAAACATTTCCACGAGTTTTCCCTGTACTAATCCAACGGTATCAAATTTCTCACTCTCCAGGAAATCTTTTGAAAACAAACGACTTCTCATCATTTTAATCACCCCGTCAGAAGGCGATTTAATTATTTCAATATCCATATTTTTTACATCCTTTAGCCGGCACACAATTCATGGCAATACCAATTGGCGTTACAAAATGCGGGTTTTTCGGTTTGTATGTTTTAATGTTTAGATCCTTTTCGATGACCTTTTCAATATTTAAAAGACAGCTTGTTCCCCCTACCAGATATATTCCATCAATACTATATTCATTAATATGCTTTTTGATAATTGAAGCTATTTTCTGGGCCACCGGTCTTAGCAATCCGGAAATTTCTTCTTGTTTATCCGGATCCTGTTTTACAATTTCTGCTTCATCAAATGAAATTTTATAAGCTCCAGCAATCACTAATGTGCATTGCGTTCCTCCGGTTGCCTCATCAGCAACTGCTACAATTTTTCCTTCTTCTATAATAGCCAGGCCGGTTGTTCCGCCGCCGATATCCACAACAACACCATTCTTGATACCAAGAACGGCATTGGCTGCAGTCGGTTCATCAACAACATTGATCACATCAAACCCTGCTCCTTCGACAACATTTTTAATATACTTTGTATCGTTAATTGTTGTACCCGGAGGTATTGCCACCGCTGCATCTTTTAATTCACAGCCGATTTTATCTTCAATTTCTATTTTCAATTGTTTAACAATTTTTAATGCTCCCATATAATCAACAAGCAAACCATCTTTAACCACTTGCGCAAATCGATACGCACCAGCAATTGGGTTCTTATTCTCATCCAATACACAGATGACAATATAAGCGGTTCCGAGATCAACCCCTATCATCAATCGCTCTTTATTTTTAGGTGTGATTGAATGGCTAAGTATATTTATAAAATCGAATGTAATCTTGTCTGATTCTTTAAATAAATCCATTTCCTTTCGCCCTCATTTCTTATCCACAAGACTCATCCTAACTTTTTCAAAGTCTTGAAAAACTATTTATTGCACATTTTATGTTTCATTTTCGTATGTTTTGCAACCCTTTACAATAAAAAACAAAAAACTTCCATGTCATTACCCCTTTTACTGGATAATCACATGGAAGCTTCGTCGCTTTTATACAAATACTCCGTTGCATTTGTACTATTAAATTGTAAATTCATTATCTCAAATTTATTTTATAATGTCAACCTGCTTTATTTTTAATTAACTATTTTTCCATCTCACTTTAACCTGTGTGCAATTATTACTTCAATGGAAACCGCGTAAACTGCAGTTCAGCTGTGGTAAAACACGAGGTAATTCAGGCTGTTTTTAATTCTTCGTAGATTTCTTCGGCACGTTTATAATTATATGTTTCGCAATCAAAAATATCTTGTTTAAACTCAAGTGCCATAAAATAACCATCAGGTACATCAAATGATATTTTGATATCTTTGTTTTCCAATAAACTTCTCATTTCATTCTCCTCTTGAATTCATATTTTGTAACTTTTACAATAAAAAGCAAAAACTTCCATATCATTACCCTTTTACTGGCTAATCATATGGAAGCTCCGTCGCTTTTATACAAATACTTCGTTGCATTTGTACTATTAAATTATTGATTTATTATCTCAAATAAATTTAATAATGTCAACCTGCTTTATTTAATTTATTTTAAAATTATAAACCACCCTGGCTTTATTGGTTTCTGCTGCATTTTTTAGCTTTAGCAAATATTTTATCTAATTGCTCTTGTGCATGATTTTTTGTTTCCCATCCAAATGATACCCGATAAGGCGATTCCATCTAATGTCGTTTTAGCGATAGCGTCTTCAGCGCCGAAAGATAAGAATATTTTCCACTAGAAATTAACGATAAAACGAAAATACAATAAATCCTGGATTCCCGAAATTTATAACGATGGCGGATCAACCCCCAGGGCCTCATAAAGATCCTTTTGCTTTTCAGTGATTTCACTAAGTACTCGACCATGCAAGGATGCACTTTTCTATTTGCAAAAAGACTTTTTCTTTCAAATCGAACTGAAAAAGAGCGCGCACCTCAATTTCACAACTTTCTTTTTCATAGATCGGATAATTCAAATTATAAATGAACCGTTCTGTTTTCATTAGCATCACCTCATGGTTTATTTGATGTTTCCGATTCCGTATTTTGTCCCCACTTCCACCACTTTCGTCAAGTTAAGTGTGCTTGGCAGCGAAAAGAAATTCACCGCCCTAAACTACCACCCCCAGAATCTTAAGTTGGGCATTGATTTCTTTTTCCAACGCCGCAATTTCCTCATTGTCCTGGGCCAGCAAGCGATTGACTGCATCGAGATCACAGGGATCCATCCCCCAAACGGTTCTGGAGCAGGCGATCCTGTTGCGCCGGGAAGTTCAGCGGCGGTCTGGCCCGACTAGTCGACAAGTTTTGTACCCAATGCCTGATTTTCGGTGACCAGCAGGAAAAACGTTTGATTGATGATCACATGGTGAAACTGATCATTCAATCCGAGTTGTCCTAGAATGGCCGAGTGAAACATTGTTGAGTATTGCCGATGAGGTATCGCTTTAAAGGATTCCATCTAAAAAATAAACTGAGCAAGAGCAATCTGCTAAGTTCTTTCTCCGTTAAAACACTGTCGATTATTTTTGACACCATGTCCAACAATTTGGGGACAACATATGCCATCAGTTTCTGGACAGAATAGGTTAGTAGCAACAAACAGCCTCGCAAATCTGGATTACAGTAATCAAGAAAACAATGTTCGGTTGATGATAATCAAGTCAGTATAGCTTACAACTATACCAACAATGACGGTAAAACGGCCTTTGCTAAGTGTTCGTCTAATTCTTTTTTAGTGGAGGCAATCCGTACCAGTTCAAGGTGCCAATTAAATTAGAAATTATCGGCATCTAAAAAAGTGGTTTTCTGAAAGAATAAAGCAACTTTGACTTTTTTTTCAATAACTTCTACCATTTTTTCTTACTAGGTATATTAAATTTTAATATAATTCTGGTTTACGATAAGAAAAGTAATCGATCTTTTTATTGAAATCATTTTCTTGAGATACTGTATAAACTAAAAATGAATTGTTTTTCAAATTTTCTTTCACACAAATGCCATTACCATTAACAATTTGAATGCCCCCATAATAATTCGAACAAATCATACAAAAATTACATTCATAAGCTCTTGCTAACATATACTTTGACCAATTCTTTGCTCTTTTTTGTGAATCATAGGGTGTTTTAAAAGGAGCAATAATAATTTCCGCTCCTTGTTCCTTCTGCATGATACTCATATCCATAATATGTGTATCCAAGCAAATCTGAATTCCAAAGGTATACTCTTTGAATTTAAAAACATCAATTTTATTCCCTGCAGAAAATATTTTTCGTTCATTTTTTCCTAGATGAACCTTACAGTAAGCTGTATATCCGCCTTTTGATTTTCTTCTCGCAAACTCTTCCTGCACCAAGCCAAAGGTTTCTGGTGGAATGATGGCTGGGTGACTGTTTTCAACATAATATTGAGGAACTTCCCCCTCGTTGGTCTTTGTTTTTTTAGTCAAGAAGTCCGTCGTGTAGCGTTTTTGCAGTATTGCATCGCCCTTGTATTTTTCGTTTTTAAGAATGCTGATCACCGTAGACACCGGCCATTTTTGTCTTTTCGTTGGGCTTAAAATGTTTAATGCCATCAACTGTTTGGCAATGGATGAAGGGGTATGCCCTTCCAGAAAAAGCTTATAAATGAGTCGGATTGTCGTTGCTTCTTCCTCAACAATCTGTGGTAATCCATTCTCCCCTTTTACATATCCCAAGAAACTCTTATAAGGGAGGGAGATATTTCCGTCAGAAAAACTCTTTCGTTTTCCCCATGTTACATTTTCTGAAATTGAGCGGCTTTCGTCTTGTCTAAGGACGCAAAAAATAATACAATTTAGCGTAAATGGCATTACGCTAAATTGTATTATTACGCTAAAAAGTATGATTAGTCAGCTCCTATCTGAAAACTTTTGTAATTAATTAAAACCTTCATCAATGAAATCAGTATATAATGTCCACAAATAGTTGGACACAAAATCCAGAAAATAAGATAAACTATACACATGAGTAGAAAACGACGAAC
>NZ_JAXQGA010000015.1:0-87680 GCF_034438075.1 Acetobacterium sp. K1/6
AAACTATGGATTTTCCATAATGCAACATTCTGTATTTTTAACTTGCAACTTTCTGCAAAAAGTACTTGCAAAAAACAATCACACTCTCCTTCAAACAAATGTTTGTATATATCATTTGATTTTATGTTTTTTGCAAGGCCCCCTCAACGAATATATCTTATGTAAATAATGGGATAAAGACTCAGTTTGGGATCTTGGATATAGGATATTCCTAGATTAAAGACTGCAATTACAGCACCTGTTTCCTGCCTAAAAGAGCCTTTTTTCTTTTAAGATACAATAGGTACCATCAGAACTTTCTAAGAATTTACTGGCTAGACCAGAAGATACGGTTGTTTGATGGACATCAAGCAAGTAGGCTCTTCACTTTGCCGCCGTTTAATCGAGCCAGAAGATACTCGATGTAAATTCGAGAATCGCTTAGCTGATCGGAACTTCTGCAGATAAACTGATATTCCCAATTTTTGATATGTCTTAGACCATAATATTGAATGGATTTTTCAATAAACATTTTAAAATTATCGCTGTAGAGTTCATAGCGCATCGCATCCATCCGAATAGTGATAATCAAATCCAGTTCCAATTCAGTAACTTTATCGATAAACAAATCGATGGCGCTCCACTCCGGCAGTTTTTCATTATTATCAGTCAAATTTTCCTGTGAAAATAAGTCGAATACGACAGCCATGGTGTTTTTGTCGTCACTTCTGAGCTCAAGCTCTTTAAGCAAAAAATACTGTTCGTATATCCGTGAATTCAACTTAATATCGGACAAATATGTTCTTAAAAATGATTCATTACGGTTATTTTAACACAAATTAATTTATTGTTCCAGAGAAATACTCAAAGTGTCACCTGGAATGAAACGATAGATAACGAACAATGATAGAGGCAAATTGTGAAAAAAGATAATAAATTAAAAAAAGACTCAATACTTGCTTCTGTTTATGTCATTCTTGAAGTTATAATGGAAGTCATTATTCCATTATTAATGGCATCGATTATTGATAACGGGGTAGAAAAGGGGGACATTTCCGATGTTGTTATCATGGGCTGTCGGATATGTTTTTAAATATTGCAAAATTGATTGTGTGGCGCTTTTAGTACTCATTGTTGTATCTGCTTTGACCCATGGAGCGGGAACGCTGTTCATGATATAGTAGTGCATTGGAACAGGATTAACAGGTAAGAAGCAAGCTGGGATCGAGAGAAACCAGCTTGCTTTTTTACCAAAGATTTCACTTTTAGTAAATGCTGTGTAAAGAAAGAAACAAAGTGAGCCGCTTGGTAGGCATTAGTTTGTTTAGGTCGAGGTTTCTTTAATGTTAATGGTGTTTATGGATTATTTTCAATAAAAATGAAATTCCGTTAATTTGCATGATATGATACATGGTATCGAAAGGAGAAAAATAAACAGTATTCGAAGAAGTTAAGATAGTTTTCTATCAAAAAAATGGTATCTTTACTGTCTTTTCGAGTTTCAAAAGACAAAAATATAAAAAACTAAGGAGTACAAAATGAAAAATTTCAAAAAAACGAAAGCATTATTATTAGCATCGTTCCTTTTATTTACTAGTTTCTTTCTAGCTGGAAACGTTTTCGCACAAGAAGATCAGCTTACCACCGAGGCTGCGAGTGACGTTGGTGTAACGTATCAAACTCATGTACAAAATCAAGGTTGGGACCAAGGCTGGGTCTCTGATGGAGAACTGTCTGGGACAGAAGGTCAGGGACTTCGGATGGAGGCTTTAAAAATTGAGTTGGTTAATGCTCCTGCCGAGGCTAGGATCGAATATAATGTCCATGTACAAAATCAGGGAGACCAGGCCGTTCGAAAAAATGGCGAACTGGCAGGTACTGAAGGTCAGGGTTTGCGTTTGGAAGCAGTCACCATGAATCTGCTCAACATGCCCGGATACTCAGTTGAGTACCGTGTCCATATTGAAAATCAGGGTTGGGCCCAGGGTTGGGTCCCTGATGGAGCATTAGCAGGCACCAGTGAACAGGGCTTAAGATTAGAAGCATTAGAAATTAGAATCATAAAAACAGATGAGGTTGTTCATCCGGTATCTGTAAGCCTGGATAAAGAAACGGCAAGTCTTTTAGTTGATGAGACACAAGCACTTACAGCAACCGTCTTACCAGTGGATACCACCAATAAAACCGTCACCTGGTCATCCGACAATACGGCTATCGCTACCGTCGATGAAAACGGCATCGTTACCGGTGTCAGTGCTGGAATTGCTACGATTATGGTAACAACAGTCGATGGCAATATGACAGACAGTTGTGTCGTAACCGTTTCGGCACCAAACCCAACCGTTACTGAACCGGTCAACCTTGGGACATCGGCTAATTATGCGATCCTGGCAAAAACAGGCATTTCAACCGTGCCAGATTCGGCAATTACCGGCGATATCGGCGTTAGCCCAATAGCTGCGTCAGCCATTACAGGATTCTCGCTGACAGCTGATGCGACGAATGTGTTTGCAACTTCATCTCAAGTTACAGGTAAAGTATATGCGTCAGACTACGCTGCTCCAACAGATGTTAACCTTACCACAGCGGTAAGTGATATGGAAACAGCATACGTTGATGCAGCTGGAAGAGCTGTCGATTATACAAACGAGTTTACTGGAGATTTAAGTGGTCAAACTCTAACCCCTGGCGTTTACAGCTGGGATAATGAGGTTTTAATCAATTCGGATGTTACCCTTAATGGTGGTCCTGATGATATCTTCATCTTCCAAATCGCAAAAGGAATCACTCAAGCCAGTGATACAAAGGTCATTCTAGCTGGTGGCGTACAAGCCAAAAATATATTCTGGCAAGCCGCAGAAACCGTTTCAATTGGAACGGGTGCCCATTTTGAAGGAATTGTACTTGGCAACACAAACATCGGTCTGGGAGATCAAGCATCGATCAATGGTCGTTTACTGACCCAGACAGCAGTTACTTTAATTCAGAGCACCGTTGTAGCTCCTTTATAAATCAGATCTAGATTCACTGATTTAGAAAAAAAACAATGCGTTAAATAATTAGTAAATGTAAGAAGGCTCCCTTCGTCACCGACAGCTAAAAACTGTCGGAAGCGAAGGGAGTATTATTTTTTGGATGATACCTGACTACTTTTCTGTGAGCGTTTGTATTAGAAGAATCGCTTCTTATTATTCCAGATTTCTGCTACAATTAATACTAAAAGTGAACGACTTTGAAATGAAAATAAAAAATAGGAACAGAAATATTTCACGAGGAGGGAAAAATGTTAGTTTCAAAAAAATCCAAAGAGGATCAACGAAAAAATGTTTATATCACCCCGGTTCTTGGTGCCGAAGCCTGTGACGAACCGATTCCGCAATTTTCTTTACCGGAAAATCCCTTAGACCCGGAAATCGCGTATCAATTGATTAAAGATGACTTAATTGATGAAGGGAATGCACGACAGAATTTAGCTACATTTTGCCAATCGTACATGGAGCCGGAGGCGGTGAAAATTATGTCGGAGACGTTGGAGAAAAATGCCATCGACAAATCGGAATACCCGCAAACAGCCGATTTGGAAAACCGCTGTGTTAACATCATTGCAGATTTATGGAATGCTTCTGATGCGGATGATTTCATCGGCACCTCAACGGTGGGCTCTTCCGAGGCCTGTATGCTGGGCGGTATGGCGATGAAGTTTGCCTGGCGAAAACGAGCACAAGAAAAGGGGCTGGATATTTATACAAAAAAGCCGAATCTTGTTATCTCTTCCGGCTATCAGGTCTGCTGGGAAAAATTCTGTGTGTATTGGGATATCGAAATGCGTTTGGTACCCTTGGATGAAAACCATATGAGTCTTAACTTAGACCTGGTATTAGATTGTGTCGATGATTATACCATCGGTGTTGTTGCTATCATGGGGATCACATATACTGGCAAATACGATGATGTAGAAGGTCTTGATCGCCTCCTTGAAGAATATAACAAAAGTCACGATCTACCGGTATATATTCATGTTGATGGAGCATCCGGCGGTATGTTTGCACCGTTTATTCATCCCCATTTGAAATGGGATTTTAGGCTAAAGAATGTCGTTTCCATAAATACTTCTGGGCACAAATATGGTTTGGTTTATCCTGGTGTCGGTTGGATTATCTGGAAGGATAAAAAGTATTTACCTTCGGAACTGATTTTTAACGTCAGCTATCTCGGCGGAAGCATGCCGACGATGGCCATAAATTTTTCGCGTTCCGCCAGTCAAATCATCGGACAATATTTTAATTTCCTTCGTTGTGGGCGTCAGGGATATATCAGTATTCATCAAAGAACCCAGGATGTGGCAGTCTATATTGGCAAAGAAATTGAAGATACGGGACTCTTTGAAATCTACAATGATGGTAAAAACATACCGATTGTTTGCTGGAAGTTAAAGGCAAACAAAGAATGGAGTCTGTATGATTTAGCGGATCGGGTCAGAATGAATGGCTGGCAGGTTCCAGCCTACCCATTGCCGGATAATTTAGCGAATGTCATCATTCAGCGGGTGGTTGTTCGTCAGGATCTGAATATGCAAAGTGCGATTCAATTTATCACCGACTTCAAGCATGCCATTAAGGAACTTGATTCGGCACATATTTTAATTCATGGCAAAGCGATGCAAAATAAAGGACCATCGGGATTCACGCATTAAGAAATTAAATGCCCCATCGATTGATTTAGGATCTTTTACCCTTAAAATTCTTGCAAGTTATTATTCGCTGTTGTTTTGGGTAATAAATAACAGTAGCAAAAATACAAAAATAAAAGGCAAGAATTCTTATAGATGGATATTAATTCGACATACATTTAATAAGAATGAGAGGGTTTTAAAATGGGCAAAAACGGAACAATGATACAGTATTTTGAATGGTATCTACCAGATGATGGTAACCTTTGGCAAAGACTGAAAGAGGATGCAAAACACTTAAAGGAAATCGGCATTAGTTTGGTGTGGATGCCCCCGGCAACAAAAGCAACGGGAACCAATGACGCGGGTTATGGTATTTATGACCTATACGATTTGGGGGAATTTGATCAAAAGGGGGCGGTGCGGACAAAATACGGAACCAAGGAAGAATATCTGGCCGCGATTAAGGCGTTGCATGATCAGGGCATTTTAGCAATTGCCGATATTGTCTTAAATCATAAGGCGGGAGCCGATGAATCCGAACGGTTTCCGGCCTACGAAGTCGACCCCAATAATCGACAAAATAAAGTTACGGATGACTATGAGATAGAAGGCTGGACCAAATTTACATTTCCCGGGAGACAGGGCAAATACTCTGAATTCCAATGGAACTGGAGCCATTTTTCAGGCGTCGATTTTAATCAGGAAAATGGTAAAAAAGCGATCTATATGATTAAGGGAATCGCTAAAGGATGGGCGGAAAATACCGAGGTTGACACTGAGTATGGGAATTATGATTACCTGATGAATGCCGATCTGGATTATGATCACCCCGATGTAAAAGACGAGATAAAACGTTGGAGTGAATGGTATATAAGCGAAACCGGCGTTGATGGTTTTCGGTTGGATGCGGTCAAACATATTGAAGGCGAATTTATTGATGAGTTTATCAAAAACATCCGTGCAAAAAAAGGTGATGACTTTTATACAGTAGGTGAATATTGGAAACAGAACTACGCAACATTGGAAGATTATATTGAGGATACCGGATGCAATGTGGATTTGTTCGATGTTTCTTTGCATATGAATTTTTCGAAGGCAAGTCAATCCGGAGATAGTTTTGACATGAGTAAAATATTTCACAATACCTTGATGGAGAAAAACCCCACAATCGCGGTAACCTTTGTCGATAATCATGATTCACAACCATCACAAGCCCTCGAATCATGGGTTGATGACTGGTTTAAGCCACTGGCTTATGGCATGATATTATTGCGCGAAAGTGGGTTGCCATGCATTTTTTATGGTGACTACTATGGGATTGCCGGAGAAAATCCGATTCAGGGCAAACAGGATCTAATCGACAAATTGTTATCGTTACGGATTGATTCTGCTTATGGTAAACAAAACGATTATTTGGATCATTCTAACTGTATCGGCTGGACCCGGGAAGGCGATAAAGAACATCCTGGTGGTATGGCAGTTTTGCTGACAAACAGTGAACAAGGGTATAAAGATATGTACATTGGCAAGCAACATGCCAGAAAAGATTATGTCGATTACTTAGGTAATCGTGAAGACACCGTGACAATTAATGAGGATGGAATAGGCAGATTTTTATGTGCACCAGGATCCATTTCGGTCTGGACAGAATTGGTGATAAAGCCATAAGCAGGAGTTAACAAAAACAGTGCCGCAAACCAGCGATTTGCTGGATTACGGCACTGTTTTTTTAATTGGTGTTGATCTTATTTGTCTTTATCGATGGCATCATTGATGGCATCATTGATGTTTTCGGCGACATCTTCGGTAAATTCTTCGGCCTTATCAACCATGTGTATTGCTTTTTCTTCCAATTCACCCTTCTTAGCCTGAATTTTACCCTTTAGTTCCAGCTTTTCGTTGCCGGTAACTTTTCCGACTTTTTCCTTGACTCCGCCCACCAGTTTATCTTTGGTAGACTCGATTTTAACTTTTGGATTTGACATAATTAAAGCCTCCTCTTTGATTTTATTTTGTTTTAAACCTCATTGCGTTATCATGAATTGTTTTTGCAATTACCATGTATAAAACGGATTTCAGATCAGAAAACAGCATCCCTTTTTAATAAATATACCCTGGATAACGCGTTCTAAACAACAATAGATTAACAATGATTGAGAAAATATAGATTATAATAAGACTTCGTCTTAAAATAAATCGGAATGCCCGGATTGATTAACGGAACATTAACGCTCTTTTAACAGAATCAACAATTACGCGGATAATTAGTGAGATATACTATACCATAGAGTGAAGATAATATAGATTGCGTAAGACCCATTGAGGGCAAGGGGTCGGGCACGTCGCAAATGCCGAAAAAACGATGGTGAAAAGGAGAGTTATGAACAAAAAAATGAAGCGGGGTATTGCAGTTTTATCAATGGCTGCAATGTTGGGGATGCAGATGACCACCGGGGTGTTGGCCGAGGAAGTAACGACCAATGCGAGTGGGGTACCTCTGGTATTTGAAGGAAATTGCAGTTATCAGACCCAGATTCAAAATGTTGGTTGGCAGGATTGGAAGTCAAAAGAATCACTTAGCGGCACTACTGGAAAATCGTTACGATTAGAAGGGATAAAAGTTAATATCAGCGACATCAAGAATTTGGGGGTTACGTATCAAACTCATGTTCAAAATGAAGGCTGGCAGGATTGGGTAACCGACGGAAATATCAGCGGAACCGAAGGTCAGTCATTGAGACTGGAAGCCATCCGAATTAAACTTACCGGAACAGAAGCACAAAACTATGATGTTTATTATCAGGTTCATGTTGAAAATACCGGCTGGATGAACTGGGTGAAAAACGGTGAATTGTCAGGAACAGAAGGAAAATCCTATCGTCTCGAAGGGATCAAGGTTGTCGTCTTACCGAAAGGCTCACCCGCCCCAGTTAATACCGGATCAATTAAAAATGTGATCTTAATGATCTCCGATGGTTGTGGATCCAATGAGATTCTGGCGACGAATTATTATACTGAGGGAAAAGCGGTAGCTCAGGTTTATGAACAATTTCCGACCAGTGTCAATATGAGTACCTATTCGCACAACGAATTGGGCATGGATGATGATTTAGCTAGTGTTTATGATCCGGCAACCATTTGGGACAGCTTTGATTTGTTGAAAAATCTTCCTACCGATTCAGCGGCAGCCGCTACGGCGATGGCGTCTGGAACTAAAACTTATAATGCCGCCATTGGTGTGGATGAAAACGAGCAGAATCTGGTTAATCTCAGCGAAGATTTTAAGGCTCTGAATCGGTCAACCGGGGTAATCAGTTCCGTTGAATTCAGTCACGCAACCCCGGCTGGGTTTGTCGCTCATAACGCCAGCCGACAAAATTATAGTGAAATTGCCAATGAAATGATTAATGACAGCAAAACCGATGTCATTATGGGAGCTGGACATCCGCTGTATGACAATAATGGCGAACGCCAAACAACGGTTGAGGACAAAAACTATCGTTATGTCGGCGGAAAAGATACCTGGGATAACCTGGTCGCTGGAAATCTGGGGAATGATGCGGATGACGATGGCGTAGTCGAAAACTGGAACCTCATTCAGACAAAAGAAGCGTTTGAAAGTCTCCAGACAGGAAATACACCAGAGCGAGTCATTGGCGTACCGGAAGTGTACGAGACCTTACAGTATAACCGCTCAGGTGATTTAGCAGCAGAACCATTTGCCGTAGCTGTCAATGACAATGTGCCAACCCTGGACGTGATGACAAAGGGCGCGCTAAATGTTTTGGACAACAATGAAGAGGGTTTCTTCCTGATGGTTGAAGGTGGTGCCATTGACTGGGCCGGTCATGGTAATTCTGGTGGACGATTGATTGAGGAAGAAATTGATTTTAACAACTCGGTAGAAGCTGTTTGTAACTGGGTTGAAACCAACAGCAACTGGTCGGAAACCCTGGTGATCGTTACCGGCGATCATGAAACCGGATATCTTACCGGTACTGCCGGTGTCTATGATGCGGTTGTAAATAATGGCAAAGGTGTAATGCCCACCTTAGCCTGGAACAGCCAGGATCATACCAACCAGCTGGTTCCTTTCTTTGCTAAAGGACCAGGAGCAGAGTTGCTTAAGAGCTATGCTAATGGGTCAGATCCTGTAAAGGGTGCTTACCTGGATAACACCGAAATAGCTCTGGCGATTCGGAACTTGATTAATTAGAACGAGAATTAAAAGAAGAATCCTCCGGGATTACAATAAAGAGACCCTGCCGGAAAATCGGCAGGGTCTTTTGGTTATTTATCCAGATAAACAACCTGGTTGCGGCCCGTTGATTTAGCAAGATAGAGGGCTTTGTCGGCAATTTTGACCAGATCTTCATGGTGACAATGATGATCGGGAAGAAGGGTGGCAACGCCGATGCTGATGGTGATACAATTTTTGATGATAGATCCCTCATGGAGAATCGCGAGCGCTTCAATTTTTTTACGTAAGCGATTGGCATTTTTGATGGCTTCATCTTTTTTGATTTCCGAAAGAAGCACGATAAACTCTTCGCCACCGTAACGAACGACCATATCAGTGGGACGGGACAAGGCTGTCCGAAGGGTATCACCGATTTTAATCAGGGTTGCATCGCCGGCCACATGGCCATATAAATCGTTATAGTTTTTAAAATAATCCACGTCAATAAACAGTAACGAAATGGGTCGTTGTTGTCTTAAGCAGCGCTGCCATTCCAGGACAATGGTTTCATCATATTTTCGTCGGTTCCATAGTTCCGTCAGGGGATCGCGTAGGGAAAGTCGCTGCAATTCGTGATTGATCTGCTCCAGTTCGAAATTCTGCTGTTCTACTTTTTGATTGGCAGTGGTCAACTCTCGGGTTCGTGTTGCGACCAGATCATCCAGATGATCATTTATTTCGCTGAGTTTTTCACCCATGCTGGTTCGATATTCCAGGGATTCTGAAAAGTTTTTAGCTAACAACAAGGAGTAAAGAACAGCAAAGATTAATTGTCCGGTGGAAGAGTTAGCATCGCCCTGGAAAATCATCATTAACAAGGGTGGCCAACTGTCATTAATCCAGGGACTTAGGGTAATGGTATCAATAAGAACGGTGGTGATCATGATCAGACCACCTAATACAATTAGGATACTATTTTTTTCTTTGTGCCCGGCGATTTTTAATAGCATGGCAAAGAGATAGATAATCAGAATAATGGTCCAGATCTGGTACAATGGGTTGATGGCAGTATAAATATTGGTGGGTGCCATGATTACGACTGCGGTATAGGCAATACTCAGAATCATCACCGTTTTGATAATTCTGAGATCGAAATAGTCGGGTAAAATGGCTCTGAAAAACAATAAAATCAGGGGTGCTCCCAAATAGTAGGTCAGAGTCTGTATTTTGCGCGCAATTACAAAGTCAAGATTGGGCATGGCAAAATAAAGAAAAGACTCACCAATCATTAGGGTACGGATTGCCACCAGTAGGCAGAACAGCCCGAAATACAGGGGTGCCCGATCCTTTTTGCGGAAGAAAAACAAAGCCAGATGATAAACACCCATCATCATCAGGGCTCCAAAAAGGAAAAGATTATAGGCAAGGCCATTATAGCGGAGAGCCAGCAGTGGTGCTTCACCACCAAGAAGGATACTATTAAGCAGCCCGCCGCTGGACATATAAAAATTGGACATCTGAAGAACAATCTCATTATCACCTGGAAGCGCCGCAAAGGAGACGATCTGGGGTAGATATTGTGGCACCATGGCATTCTGGCTTATCCCTAAGGTTCCGGCAGTAGCGATCAGGTTGCCATTGACAAAGAGTCGATAGGCGGTACGGACCTTGGGAATCTTAAGTGCCAGGATTTCATTTTCGGAAGCGGTAAAGGTCAGTTGGTAGGTTGCATATCCAGCGCCGGGAATATTTTTATCATCGATTTCATATTTATTCCAGGACGATGGAAAGGCGAAATAACCATCAAGGGCACCTTTTTCAATGCTGTTTGGCTCCAGAAGCTGGTTCCAGTAAAAGGCCCAGTCGCCATCCAGCGGAATGATTTGATTTTTTAGATCGTATTGCGTTAAATCAAGCAGTCCGTTTTCAGCTTTTTTTCCGATTTCAGTTGGTTGTGCAGAGCAGCCTCCCAGCAAAAAAAGCATGAGGATGATCGTCGGTAATAAGAGACGAGCTTTAATCATGAGAGGACTCCTTTCTAATGGCGATAAAGTGAAATGGATGTAAAAGTCAGATGGAGTCGTGATGGTCACGCCTCCATTTTTATAGCTACACACGTTTTGTTCGATCTGATGCCATGGCATTATCATCGGATGGATTATGTTCATGATTATTCCATTATACTATGCGGCGCGTAATCCCGTCAAATGAGACTTAGGGTAAGAAAAAGAACAAACGGATGAAGTTCTGTCAGGTGAAACAGGATCACAATCAAATTAAGTCAGACAATCAAGAGCTGGCAAATATCTTGCGCAGAAAAGAAATAATTGATAAGATAGATAATAGTTATAATGTTAAAACAAAAGATCACACAATAAAATAGAGTCGCAAAAAATCGGTTGCGATGCGTAACTGTTTTTTTTTAGGGAATAAATTAAATTGTAGAGGTAAACAAAAATGACAAAAGAAGATATCGAAAAGAAAATCTCTGCATATCCAATATTTGAATATGCGTTTTTAGACCCGTCAGAAATCAATTTTTATCAGGCGGTGCGTACCATTTGTGAGTTGGAATGCCCCCAATACGGCAAATCCTGGTCCTGTCCACCCGCAGTTGGGACGCTGGAAGAATGCAAACAGCGGTGCCTGAGCTATGATCATGGTTTTATTTTTAGCACCATCTCCGAAGTCAGTGACATTCTCAATATGGACGAAATGCTGGCGACCCGATGTGAGCATTTAGAAATTGTGGAGGAGATTAAGAATAATGTTTTTGGTGAGTATGATGACAAGCTAATTCTAACGGCTGAATCCTGTGCCATCTGTGAGACGTGCGCTTATCCTGATGCGAGCTGTAAGCATCAGGATAAAATGTATCCCTGCGTGGAAAGCCATGCCATCTCGGTGACCGATATTTGCGAGCAGCATAATTTGTCGTTTTTAAACGGCTATAATGTGATTACCTGGTTTGGGATGGTCTTTTTTTAACACCGGGCTTTTCGTGTTTAGCTAAATGGAAAGAACCTGATTGTCAGGTATGTTTAATAGGAGTAATCAAGAAAGCAGGAAAACGATGGATTTATCATTTTTAGGGACGATAACCAATCCGATCACGATTTTTACGCAAGCAGATAAGGCCGTTTATTTAAAAAATCCCGATGACATTGATGATGGCATCCGGGAACTGGTGGATGCTATTAATGCCGTTACGGTATTTTTTACCATGAGCGCTTGTCAGGGATTTTTGATTGAAGAGCAACGGGAGGCGCATTGCCCGGAAACCTATGTAGACTTTTATGTGACTGACGAACAGTATCCACTGGCCAGGCTGTTGCTGGGATCATTGGCCAGCAAGTTTAGTGCGAGCATCGATTGTAAGGTTGTTTATGAAGCGGATTTTGACATTACTGCAGCAGACGAAATCGTGGCCAATGGTATGGTCAAGCTGCGACACAGCATCGAACTCTATGAGTTACCGCCGGAATTAATGAAAAGCACCTATAGGGAGATGGTCGATCATATCCGCAAATTCGCGGAAGCGATAAATAAAACAATTTAAGAATGGTTTGAGGTGTCCACTTAACGACCGTAACAATTGTTAGTACGGGAATGTCCTTTTTAGCAGAATCGGTTTTATTTAGTTTATGAAGTTTGTAATTATCTGAAAATGAGAAAGCAGGGAGAAAATGGATAAAAAATTCAGTGCCCTATTTGAGCCATTCACAATCAATGAGATGGGACTTAAGAATCGACTGTTTATGCCAGCCATGGGAATTCCGACCGTCACTGAAAATGGTGCTTATACCAAAGAGGCGATTGCCTTTTATGCGGCCCGATCTAAAGGCGGGGTTGGTCTGATCATTACGGGTGCCAATGAAGTGAAAAATATAGGGGAAATAAAGACCGTTTGTACCAATCCGGTGCCATGGTTTAACCCCGATGCCTATATTTGTGCGGGGTTGGAAATGACCGAGGAAATCCATGCCGATGGTTGCAAAATAGTTGTTCAGTTGGCTGCCGGTTTGGATAATTTGACGAAAGACGCCCGGATCGAACAAATTAAGCACTGCCAGGCGATGACTACAGCGGAAATCCGGTTACTGGTGGAGTCTTTTGCCTACTCGGCCAAAATTGTCAAAGCCGCCGGTTATGACGGTGTGGAAATCCAGTCCGGCGAGTTGCTGGATGGTTTTACCCTGGCCCTTTTTAATCAGCGAAAGGATTGCTACGGTGGCGATCTTAAAAACAGATTTAGGATCGTGACGGAAATCATTGCTGCCATCAAGGAAGCCTGTGGTAGCGACTTCCCGGTGATTCTACGTTTGGCAATGAAAACGTATTTAAAAGCCGGGAGAGGGCAGGCTCTGCCCGACGAAGAATTTAAAGAACAGGGGCGTGATCTGGATGAAGCCCTGGCTGCGGCGCTTATGCTGGAAGCGGCGGGCTGTGACGGTTTTGACGTGGCGGCTGGCATCAGCACATTTGAGAAAGCTTCCTATTGGAAATACCCACCGGCCTATTTCGACAAAGGGGTTTATCTGAATCTCAGCGAGGCCCTGAAAAAAGTCGTTCAGGTACCGGTATTGGCAGCCGGAAAAATGGACGATCCGGATTTATCGGCAGATGCGCTTGAAAAAGGGCTGTTGGATGCGGTGGGACTAGGTCGGCCTTTGCTGGCTGATCCCGATCTTCCTCAAAAGTTAATAAACGGCCAGGTTGAAGCGATCCGGCCTTGTCTGGGTTGTAATGATGGCTGTCTGGCTAATAAAATCGCCGGGGGCGAAGCCTCTTGTACCGTTAACCCGGCTTGCAATCGGGAACTGTTGTTAAAAAGTGAAGCAGCCAAAACGCCTCAAAAAGTGGTCGTGGTGGGCGGCGGTCCGGCAGGAATGGAAGCCGCCCGAGTCAGCGCTTTGCGGGGACATCAGGTTATCCTGTTTGAAAAAAGCTATCGCCTGGGCGGCAAGCTTAAATACAGCAGCAAACGGATCTTAAAAACGGCAGACGATCGGCTGATTCATTGGTATGAAGCAGAGCTGGAAAACTTAAAGGTCGAAGTCCGCCTCGATGAACCGGCAACCCTCGAAAAAATAGCGACCATCAAACCGGATATTGTTTTTATTGCCCAGGGTTCAGAGGCCCGGAAGCTTACATTTCCGGGAATGGATAGCGAAAAGGTGACCAATGCGATCGATGTGATTAGTGATAAAACCTATGTCGGACCCCGGTGTCCAGCCATTGGCGGCGGTCTGGCAGGGTGTGAGGCGGCTCTTCATCTGGCCATGCATCGTCATAAAATGACCATCGTGGATGCCGCCCCGGATATTCTAACTGCCGGCATTCCCCTGGCCCCGGCCAACAAACAAATGCTTAAGGACCTGCTGGCTTTTTATCATAGCGAAATTATCACTAACGCAACACTCAAGGCAGTCACCGAAGAAGGTGCCGTCATTGAAGCAAAGGGTCAGCAACACCTTATCCCGGCCCATCATGTGATGATTGCGGTGGGATTTGAACCAGCACCTTCTTTATATGAGGAATTAAGAAACGACTACCAGGTATACAATATTGGCGACAGTCAGGTGATAAAAAATATCCGCGGCGCCATCTGGGCTGCCAACGAGGTAGCAGCTTTGATCTAAATAAACGTGATAAAAAAGTGATTTAATAGAAGAACAAAAAATAGCTAAAGACCATTGAAAAAGCAACCAGAGTGTTGAGTTTAGGTTTGCAATGTCTGCAAACAGAATCAACAGATAAAAAAATGATGTGAAGTTTAGTTACATAACAAAATTTGACAACTACGGAATAATAGGTTAGGATTAATAAATAATAATGGTTAAATTTGTTTTCAATGCAAAAAAAATATGTTTGGAACAGATAGATTGTGACAGTGCGAAATTCAGATACAGCGGGATTGAAGTAAATTAGCATTTAAACATTGAAATTATATTTTTTAGCAATAATTTTAATTTTCCACTAAAAAGCAATGTCATAAATGATGTTGGAAGAGATAGAAACACTCGTTGGTTCTAGCAATGACAACAACAGATAAGAGTTGCTTTTTTTTTAAAAATTTTTATCGATGTACATCGAAGCAAAACCGACGATCAAGAAAAGAGAGGTTCTATCTAATGATACGTTTTGAAAGCGTAAAAAAGAAATATGGAAATACCGTTATCCTGGACGATTTAAGTTTTAACATTGAACCCGGAGAATTTGTGGTGCTGATTGGTCCAAGTGGTTGTGGAAAAACGACGACTTTAAAATCGATTAACCGTTTGATTAAGCCGGAGCAGGGAAAAATATTCGTTAATGGTGAGGAAATTTCGCAAGTCAATCCCGTTAAATTAAGACGAAAGATTGGTTATGTCATTCAGCAAATTGGTTTATTCCCGAATATGACCATTGAACAGAATATCGGTGTTGTGCCGAAACGGCTGAAATACAGCAAACAAGAGATAAAAAAAATTACTAAAGAGCTGATGGAAATGGTTGATATGTCCTATGAGGAATATGCCCATAAGTATCCACCTGAACTGTCGGGTGGTCAGCAGCAGCGAATCGGTGTTTTAAGGGCTTTAGCCGCATCACCGCCGATCGTTTTAATGGATGAGCCCTTTGGTGCGCTGGATCCGATGACGCGAGCGACGCTTCAGAAGGAGATTGTGAAGCTGCATAAAAAACTTAAAAAAACCATTGTCTTTGTGACTCATGATATGAATGAGGCCCTGGACTTGGCGGATAAAATTATTTTTATGGAGCATGGAAAAATTATTCAGATGGCGACACCAGAGGAGATGCTGGCAAATCCGGCGAGTCCGTTGATTCGTGATTTTATGCGAAAATCATCGCTGGCAACAGACCCTTTAAATCTAACAGCAGCTGATTTTATGAGTGAGAATGTGATCAGCGTTCAAAAGAAAAAGAGCATTCGTGAATGTACCGACTTAATGGCACGACAGCATATCGACTCGTTAGTCATCAAGAATGAAGATGAGACCTATGCTGGCGTTGTAACCATTAAGGATATCAAAAAGCATGGTAAATCCTCAGGTAGCATTGGTGAAATCGAACCGTATCAAAATATCACCTCCGACATTTTAGAAAATGCCAAGGATTCGTTTGATAAACTTTATAATTCTGGTGACAATTATGTGGTCGTTTTGAACAGTGACCAAACCGTTGCAGGAATCATTTCAAAGACTAGCATGGCAACCGCCATGGCTGATACTTTGTGGGGTGATATGCAATGATTTTTCTCGAAACATATGGTGATCGCCTGATTACCGCTTTTCAAGTTCATTTATTTTACGTCCTTACTTCAGTGACTATCGGCTTTGTGATCGCATTGGTACTGGGCATTCTGCTATCTCGTGTTCCTCAATATGCAAAGATCGTAATGCCGCTACTTTCGGTATTTCAGACAATTCCTGGAATTGTGTTTATTGGAATCCTTTTTCTATACCTCGGGATGATTCCCGCAACGGTGATTTCTGCGCTGGCGGTTTACGCCATTTTTCCAATTCTTAAAAATACCTATACCGGCTTACTTGATGTCAAAAAGGAATACATTGAAGCTGCCAAAGGGTGTGGGATGTCGCCATTTCAGATCCTGATTGAAGTTGAACTGCCGTTAGCTTCGCCTTCTATTATTGCCGGATTAAGGATGTCAACCATCTACACTGTCAGTTGGGCGGTTTTAGCGGCAATGATTGGACTGGGGGGATTAGGTGAATTTATTTATATCGGCATTGCCTCGAATAATGATCAGTTGATTCTGGCAGGTGCCATTCCATCGGCAATTATGGCGATTGTCCTTAGTCTGCTAATTGATGTGCTTCGCCGTGTCGTTGTGCCCAAAGGAATAAGGAGTGTGAAATAATGGATGCATCAATTATACTGGAACACCTCTATCTTGTTATAATGACAGTAATATTTTCAGTTGTGGTGGGCTTGCCGATCGGTGTTTTGGCTTATTTAAAACCATCAGGAAGGAAAATCGTCTTATGGTCGGTTGAAATATTACAGACAATACCAGCCTTGGCGCTGTTAGGGTTGATCATCATTGCTTTGGGTCCGGGAAAAATGACCGTGATCTCAGGTCTGGTGCTGTATTCACTGTTGCCGATTGTTCATAATACCTGTGTCGGTTTGGAAAATGTTGATAACGGGATTAAGGAGGCCGGAAAAGGCATGGGATTGACGCAATTAGATCGTCTGATTTCAGTCGAAATTCCGCTGGCTTTCCCAATGATTTTTACTGGAATCAGGATTGCAACAGTGACCACGGTAGGGGTCGCGGTCTTTGCAACTTCAGTTGGAGGAGGTGGGTTGGGCAAAGTAATTTACCAGGGGATTCGAACGCAAAATATGAATTTAATCGTCTCAGGGACATTGTCACTGATGATCATGGCGGTACTATTTGATGTATTGATGATCGTGATTAATCGACGTTTAACAAAGGGAACCAACAATAAAGTATTTTAAAAAAGCATTTTAGCTGTTGGTATGTTGTGATGAGTGGAAAGAAAAATAGAATTTTTAGAAATGAAAGGAAAAGAAAAAAATGAAAAAGATAATGAGTTTACTGGTTGTTTTATTGTTGACAATGTCCGTTGCCGGTTGTAGTTCGGGAAAAGAAGAGGCCTCGATCATCATATATGATGGAACCTTTTCGGAAATGAAAATTATCAATCAGATGGTTAAAATGGTGGTTGAAAATCATACCGATGCAACGGTGGATATTCGCGATGAAATGGATGAGGTAAATACGTTTAAAGAAATGGTTGCCGGGAATGTTGATATTTTAAATTCATATGATGGGACCCTGCTGACCACCTATTTGAAGTTAGATACCACGAACATTCCAGAAGGCATGACCTTATATGATTATGCCAATGAAGTGGCCTCAACTGAAAAAGGTGTGCATATGTTGGATAAAATAGGATCTGAAAATACCTATGCCATCGGGGTACTTCCGGAAACGGCACAAAAGTATAATTTAAAAACCATTTCTGATCTCGCCGCTGTTTCTGATCAGTTGGTCTTTGGTGCCGAACATGGTTTCTATACCGAAGAAGGAAGTATGAAATATGGCCCATTTACCGAATTTTACGGTCTGAATTTTAAAGAGAACAAACCCCTTGATATGGCCTTGAAGTATTCCGCAATTGAAAGTGGTAATATTGATGTTACGATTGTTTATACAACCGATGGCATGAATAAAAAAACCGGACTGGTTGTTTTAGATGATGATCGAAATTTCTTCCCGGAATACAATGATGCTCTACTCGTCAGAAACGATTTGTTTGAACGATACAATGAAATTGCGCCTGATCTTGAAGCGGTATTAAACTCTTTAGGGGGACAGTTTACAAATGAAATAATGACAGACCTGACATATGAAGTGGACGTAAATGGTCGAACACCAGAAGATGTTGCTCATGAATTTTTGCTTAGTAAAGGTTTGATCTCAGAATAATTAAAAAAGAATCGATAGTTGAGACTTTACAAAAGCTATTTGAATATGGTATCATCTTAGACAACAGAAATAAACCTTTGATTGAAAGTAGTACCTATTGGAAAGATGCTAAAGTGAGTTGCAGATAGTGAGAATGCAGCAGTTATCGCAATCGGGAATGGATTCATGAGGGTGAAAAGAACGGCCGATGGCTTAGTAATGTTCAACGGGGATTCCGTCCGTTATCAAAGGAAAGCGTATGATTGTACGTATTAAAGTGGATGGATCTCAACTTGGTTTGAGGACATCAATTTAGGTGGCACCGCAGGAATTTAAACTCTTGTCCTATGTAAGGACAGGAGTTTTTTGTTTTTTAGAAAAAAAGGAGATACCAGATGACATACAGTGTTAATTTATCAAATTATACCGTTGGGCAGTCAAGTTATGATCACATTGATGCGATCTGCTCCCACTATGGTAAAAAGGTGGTGCTGATTGTCGGGGATCACGGCTATCAAGCGGCTAGAAACGTTCTCGATGCGGCGATTGACAAGAGTCGTCTTGAAGTGGTAAAAACCCTTCACTATGGTGGTGAGTGTACCTATGAAAATGTCGAAAAGCTGAAAAAAGAAATCGCTGCTACGGATGCCCAGATGATTTTTGCCATCGGCGGCGGACGGGTGCTGGATACCGGAAAATTTGTGGCCGAACAGGTGGCTAAGCCGGTTTTTTCATTCCCCACCATCGCCTCCAATTGTTCTGCCTGTACCAGTGTTTCAATTATGTATGGTTCGGATGGCGGCTTTTTAAGACCCGAGTTTTTAAAAGAACCGCCCAAACATGCCTTTATCCAAACCCAGGTGCTGGCTGAGGCACCAGTAAAATACCTCTGGGCCGGTTTGGGAGATACCTATGCCAAATATTATGAGGCCAGTATTTCCGCCCGAGGCGAAGCACTGAACCACGCCCTGACCATGGGCGTAAACATCAGTAGTCAATGTGCCGACGGAATCATCACGCACGGGGTTTTGGCACTCCATGCCAATCAGGAAAAAGTCGTCAATGAAGCTTTTGAGCAGGCTGTCCTGATCGTTATTGTCACCACTGCGCTGGTATCCATTCTGGTCACCCTGGATCATACCCCGGATTACAACAGTGGTCTGGCCCATGCCATCTATTATACCCTCACCACGATTCCCGGCTTTGATAATGAAACCCACCTTCATGGTGAGATTGTTGCCTTTGGTATTTTGATTTTGCTGCTGGTGGATGGCCAACGGGAAGAATTTGAGCGGGTTTATCATTTTAACTGTGAAACCGGGCTGCCCCATGCTCTGGCCGATCTCGATCTAAATTATAAACAGTTAGAACCTTATCTGGAATCCATCACCCAAATGGCTGATATCCGCCACAACCCCTACGAGATCACGCTGGAAATGCTAAAAGCAGCGTTTTTGGAGCTGGAAAATGTCAATAAAAACACCAATAAATAACACAAAAAAAGGAGAAAAAGAAATGAAAAAGAATGTTTTTAAGAAAATGACCGCAGTCGTTTTAACCCTGGCGATGACCCTGTCGTTAGCCGCCTGTGCATCATCGGGAACGGGCAGCACGACTGAGGATAAGAAATTAAAGGTTGGCGTGATTCAAATGATTGAAAACGGCGCCTTTGATGCCATGCGTGACGGCTTTATCAAACAGCTTCGGGATCAGGGATACACCGAAGATGACATGGAAATCGTGGTAAAAAATGCCCAGGGTGATACCTCGGCTCTTAATACGATTGCTCAGGAAATGTCCGACGGCAGTTATGATCTAGTCGCCACGGTGGCCACACCGGCATCCCAGGCTTTTGTCAACATGAAGTCCGAAACACCACAGGTGTTTATTGCGGTATCCGACCCGGTTAAAGCCGGGATTGTCACCACCATGGAAAAACCCGATCACAACGCCACCGGAACCTCCAATCCCATCCCAGTAGACAAAATTGTAGACCTGTCAAAAACGCTGACCCCGGGCGTTAAAACGTTTGGGATTATTTATAACACCAGCGAGGTCAATTCCGTCAGTACGGTTAACAAGGCCAAAGACTATATGACTGCCCAGGGTTATGAAATCAAAGAAGCCGTGGTCACCAATTCATCCGAAGTTAAACAGGCCATTGACAGCTTGTTAAGTCAGGTGGATGCGATCTTTATTCCTAACGACTCAGTGATTCAGAATGCCATGCCAACCGTTGCCGAAGCAGCCAAAACGGCTAAAAAACCAGTCTACGGCAGCTCCACTGTGATGGTAAACACTGGCGCGCTGGCCACTGTTGCCATTGGCGATACGGCTATTGGCGCCGCCTCAGCCGATATGGCCATTGAAATATTAAACGGCAAAACCCCGGCTGATATTCCGGCAGTAGCAGTAGAAGCGACCGAAACCGTGATCAACCAAACCACTTCCGACGCGATCGGCATTAAGCTACCGACTGATCTTAGCAATACCGCTGTGATTGTGAAATAACATTTAGACCGCCTGACCTTTAAAGGAGAAACATTATGTCATTAGCCATCGGTTCCCTGCAACTGGGCCTTATTTATAGTCTCATTGCCATGGGCATCTACATTAGTTTTAGAGTACTTAACACCCCGGATTTAACTGCCGAAGGAAGCTTTGTCTTTGGCATGGCCGTCATGACCATCTCAGCGGTGAACGGACATCCTGTTTTAGGGATTCTTCTTTCCCTGCTGGCTGGCGGACTGGCCGGTCTGGTCACGGCCCTGCTGCAGACCAAGCTCCGCATTCCTGCTATTCTCTCCGGGATTCTGACGATGACGGGCCTCTACACCATCAACCTGATGGTGATGCAGGGGTCTTCCAATCTGACCCTGTTAGGAGTCACCACTATTTTTGATCTGCTTGGTGGGCGATTGCCCATGGATTTCGATATGGCTAAGATTGTCATATCACTGACTTTTGTGGTGATTGCCATGGTGGTGCTGGTACTGTTTTTCAAAACAAATAGCGGCCTTTGTATCCGTGCCATCGGTGACAATGAAATGATGGCACGGTCCTCATCCATGAGTGTTGATCGTTATAAGATCCTTGGTTTGATGATCAGCAATGGCCTGATTGCCTTATGTGGGGGGCTGGTGGCCTGTGATCAGGGCTATGCCGATATGACCTCCGGTGCCGGAATGCTGGTTGTCGGTCTGGCTGCCGTGATTATCGGCGAAGCCTTTATTCGTCGCCGGACTATTTTGGCCGGGATGCTCAGTTGTCTGCTGGGTTCAGTGATCTACCGCTTTATCCTGGCCCTTGCCATCAGCACCCGGATCTTCCCAGCCTATGCCATGAAACTATTATCAGCCGTGATCGTCACCATTGCCCTGTCGATTCCGGCGTATCAGTATTACAAGGAAAACTATCAATTGAAAAAGAGGAACCGCCATGCTTAAGATTATCGACTTGAAAAAGAAGTTTACCATCGACAATGGGGTGGATAATCATATTCTAAATGGTCTTAACCTGAGCGTCGATGACAGCGAATTTGTCACGATTTTAGGCAATAATGGTGCCGGTAAGTCCACCCTCTTCAATTTGATCAGTGGTGCTATCCTGCCTAACGATGGCACGATCTACCTGGATGAGAAAGACATCACCTTTATGCCGGAACACAAGCGTTCCAAATTCATTGGCCGAGTTTTTCAGAGCCCGATGCGGGGAACCGCCCCCAACCTGACCGTGGCCGAAAACCTGGCTCTGGCCTATGGCCGACAAAACCGCAAGAATTTTAACTGGGCCTTAACCAAAAGCCTGAAAGCAATCTTCCGGGACAAACTGGCCGAGGCGGAGATGGGTCTGGAAAATAAGCTGGATTCCAAAATAAAAAACCTCTCCGGCGGACAGTGCCAGGTGGTGGCTCTGATTATGTGTACCATCAAACCCCCGGAACTGATTCTGCTGGATGAACATACTGCTGCACTGGACCCCAAGACTGCCGAAGACGTAATGTCTTTTACCAAACGGATTGTCGAGAAGGATCATCTGACGGCACTGATGATCACGCATCATCTGGAAGACGCCATTGCCTATGGCGATCGGTTAATTATGATGGATCGGGGTGTGGTGGCCCATGAGTTTACCGGAGTTGAGAAAACCAATCTCACGTCAGAAGAGCTGCGAACCCTCTATCATTTAAAAGAAGGCTGAGCGAGATGAAAATGAAATTGCCCCCAACCGTAATAAGAGAGATTCAGGTTTCTGAAAGCGAATGCGCACTGGTACGGATGACGGTGAAAGCCGGCACCATCCCACCCCTTCATGCCCACCCCCAGGCCCAGATCGACTACATGATCAGTGGCTGTGCTGATGTCAGCGTCGACGGAATCATCACCCATCTGGAGCCGGGAGACGCTATTTATATCCCGGGTGGCGTCACCCATGGTTTTCTGGTCAGTGAAGAAGATCAGGAATTTCTGGAGTTTTTTACGCCGGGGCGAGATGATTTAGAATGAATATTGTGGCGGTTGACTTTATAGCAGTAAAGTAATATAATAAATTTGAAATTTAAACCATAAGGAGGAAAAAAATGAAACTAAGTGCGAGAAACCAATTAAAAGGCAAAATTGCCAGTATTGAAGAAGGTGCAGTGAATGCGATTGTAAAAGTGGACATCGGAAACGGAAATATTGTTACTTCTTCTATTTCAATGGGAGCGGTTAAAGATTTGGGATTAACTGTTGGCGGTGAAGCAACTGCAGTGGTTAAGGCCACTTCAGTCATGATTATGGTTGACTAATAAATTAAGAAGAACTTCGCAAGAGGTTCTTTTTTTGATTTAAAAATTTTTCAGGCACACAATTTGCCATATCTTGAAATTTTCTAAGAGTCGTGGATGATAAAAGAGGCGAAGATAGTGTGGCGGTTGAGTCATAGAATATTCAAATGTTTGACATATGTAAAAGATTTATAAATAGTGATAAAAAGGCATAACTTTACACTAGAAAAGTTTTGAAATCGTTATAAAAAGGCGTATAATGAAAAAAGTATGGTTAATTGTAGAATAAAAATCAGCTCAACACTTGAAGAGTTTTATTAAAAAAAGAAGTTGCTTATAAATATCAGGGGCTTATTGGTTGTTTAATTCTACATTAAAGAAAGTTGATAATGGAATAATATCTATAGCGGGTAGCTGATCAATAGGGGACAAAGATGCGGGGTTAATTGAAATGCTGCACATGAAAATCGGATAATTGATAGGCTAGGACAAATTCTGTCCATACCATTCTGGTATAATCAGGGTAGCAAATCAATCCATTAAAAAAGGAAATGACTATGATGTATGAGAAAAAAGAACAGGCTCAGAAAAAGAATCAGAAAACACTATGTCAGATCTGCCATCAGAATCCGGCCACAACCACCATGCCAGGGCCACTTGGACCCGTGAAGGTGTGTAAAAGCTGCAAGAAAAATGTGCGAATCTAGAGCGGAGCTTAGAAAGGGTGGAACGGTAGGATGACATCACAACACGATGAAAAGAAAACCGCTCGGATTCTGGCCATTTATGATCAGATCATTCGGGGTGAGACCGTTAATAAACAAAAATGGGCCGAAAATCTGGGGGTCAGTGATAAAACCATTCAGCGGGATCTGAAGGAAATCGAAGACTATCTACAAGTGCTTTACCCGGAGAGCAAGGTTGCCTATGACCGGAAGTGTCAGGGTCACCGATTGTTCCGGGAAGGCAGTATGGCACTGTCGGATAACGATATCTTTGCGGTTATTAAGGTGCTGCTGGATGCCCGACCTTTTAACAAAAAAGAAATGGGAAAAATCCTTGATCATCTGCTGTGCCTGTCCTACAACCGCAAAGCCATTGAGCTGGCCATCGGGAATGAACGTCAGCATTATCAGCCAGTGAAACACGATGAAGACTTAATTGAACGGATCTGGTTTTTTAGTCAGAGTGTTCAGAACCATCAGGTGCTGGGTGTTCAGTATCAAAAGCAGGATGGCACCGTCAAGGCCTATAAAATCAATCCCCTGGGGTTATTGTTCAACGAGTATTATTTTTATGTGATTGCTGAGATCAATGGCAAGGAGAATCCCGTTTCACTGGTTTTCCGGCTGGATCGATTTCTAAATTACGCCTTTTATGGGGAGGATCAGCGATTTACTGTTGACTACGGCAACCGCTTCCAAGAAAGCGAATTCCGGGATCAAATTCAGTTTATGTATACCGGTGAACTGACCACCATCCGCTTCCGGTTTTCCGGCCCATCCCTGGAGGCGGTGCGAGATCGGCTGCCCACTGCCAAGGTGGAAAAAACTGAAGACGGCGTCACTACTCTTTCAGCTCGGGTCTATGGAGAAGGGGTCAAAAAATGGCTGCTTTCGCAAGGGGACTGGGTTGAGGTACTAAGCCCGCCAAGTTATCGCAAAGAGATGGTGGAGATGATTGAGCGGATGCGGGGGAAGTATGGGGAGGAATAAAATAAATTCAGATTGTGTGAGGTATCAATGATAGTAACAATTATCTATAATCCGTATATTAAAAAAAATCAAATAGTATACAATGGAAATGAAGTGAAAAATGACAGCATTCTTAAATATATCTGCAACAAAAAAAATCAGAATTGGTTTGAAGTTACATCTGGATGGCAGGGCATTTTTGAAGAATTGGAACAGAAATTTATTGATGAAAGACTTTATTTGGAATTTTGGGGAAGAATGATTGATTACAAGGAATTTGTGTCAAACTTTAAAAAATATCAAGGCGAACAAATCTCATTGATTGACCCTATTCTAATTGAAGATGAAAATATGTTGATGAATGAAATATCGGGATTTATCAATAAGTTGGAGAAGAACGACAAGCTATCTCGTGATCTTGCGGATGAATTCGAAAAAATCAACAGCAATAAATTTAAAATTTGCGTGATTGCCACCATGAGCAGCGGGAAGTCTACCTTGATCAATGCGATGCTGGGACGCGATTTACTGCCCTCAAATACGGCGGCCTGCACGGCAACCATCACTACCTTGACCGATAATGATGAGATGGAGTTTTTTGATGTATGGTGCTTTGATCAGAAAGGGAAACTTTTTATTGAGAAAAGGGATGTAACTCTGGAAGAACTGGAATTATATAATGAAAATGAGGCGATAAAAATCATCGATTTAGAAGGCCCCATCCCGGGAATTTCGACATCAAGGTTTAACTTACATCTGATCGACACGCCTGGGCCAAACAATTCGACCAATGATGACCATGAAAAACTAACTTTCGAAATGATTGAATCAGATGACTATGCAATGGTCATTTACGTAATGAGTCCTGAAACCATACAGTCTGACGATAACGATGAATTGCTTCAAACAATTGCTGAAACAATGAATAAAGCAGGGAAAAAAGCTGAAGAGCGGTTCTTATTTGTAATCAATAAATGCGATAATCTAGATCCGGAAGATGAAGATGATACCATCGAAAATGTTCTGGAAACCGCAAAGGCTTATCTTAAAAAAATTGGAATTGACGAACCAAATATTTATCCAGTTACGGCTGAAATTGCTAAACTGATCCGGATGAATCAGCGGGGGGAGAAATTAACCAGAAAGGATAGAAATGAAATTGATGACTGGCTGGAAATTTTTGAAAGCAGCACGCCTGAGGATCAAGAGTATCAACGACTTAAGAGTTTTGAACAGTTTGCTTCACTAACCCCGGAAGCACGACAGACGATTACCAGGCGATTAAAAACTGCGAGAAATGAAAAAAATACTATTGTCGAAGGTCTGATTCATACGGGGGTACCGGCGTTAGAAGAATCAATTGAAGAATACCTGGCGAAGTCGGTTTATCCAGCGAAAATCAATGATTTTATCACATGTGTGGATACATATTTAAAATTTCCGGTTTTAGCGGAAGCAATTGCTCATTATTTTGATGAGAAATTAAAATTGGTTAAGCATGGAAATGAAGTGTTTAAGAGAGCTGAATATATTGCGAAAACAGGAGAGGACAATTATGCTCAAGAAATATGTAAGATCCATGATCAGAGAAAAAAACTGACCGATGGGAAAAGTAGGATTGATCGGTTGTATGTAAATCAGCTCTTTGGTTTTTGCGATCCCTTAGAGTATTTAATTATAGAAATGCTAAATTCTAAAGGCCTGATTATGATTAACAAAAAATATTGTGATATAAATCCAATAGGAATAAGTAGTTTAAAATTAATGAAAATGCGGGATAAAGGCTTAAAGTATTTTGGTTCAGAAGGATTCAAATACAAAATACTGAAAGAATCAGAATTTAAAAATCTTGATGAAAAAGATTTATCGCGCATCATCTGGATGCCCAAAAGTTTGAAGATGAAGATTCAACATCAGCTGAATCCAATAGTCGAGCTTAGTGAGAAAATAGAAAATTTTAGTCAGATGATAAGTGATGAAATAATTGCGAAAAATGCTGAAGAATTATTGATATATGCACAAAAGCAAAATCATCCGATTTTTCAGTAATGTATAAAAATTGAATTGAGGTGTAACAATATGGAATTTAGAATTAACTACAACCCTTATGAATTACGATCGGAGTTTTTCTTGGATGGTGTGCGATTAACAGAGGATAGTCGTTTTTCACGGATCAAAGAAAAAAGGCTCCAACAATGGTTGAATAAAAATGGCGACTGGAATGGACTGTGTAATGAACTTCTAGAATTGACCAATAATGGCAGTATAGCAGTAAAATTTAAAGGTCGAGCGGTGGATTATGAGGATCTTAGTCTTTATCTGCAACAGGAGTGCACAAAAAAAATTACCTTAAGTGAACCGGAATTATCAAGTAATGATCAGAATATTATGACACAATTGGATGAGGTCATCAAAAATATTAATTTAAAAGCAAGAGAAGTTTTGTCCAAAGACCAATTAGATTCGATACAGAATTCTTATGAAAATGCAAAAAAAGCAGACTTTAAAGTTTGTGTCATAGCAACCATGAGCAGTGGGAAGTCAACTTTAATCAACGCCCTGTTAGGTCGTGACTTGTTGCCTTCAAATACGGCTGCCTGTACCGCAACAATCACAACGATCAAAGATCATGAGCAAATGGAAACCTTCGACGTCAAGTGCTTTGATAAAAATGGAAAGCTGGTTTCTGAAAGTAAAGATGTTGCTCTGGAAGCGTTGGAAAATTTCAACGCCGATACAGAGATTAAGCAGATTGATTTAATTGGCCCAATTCCAGGAATTGAGTCGGATAAAATGACGTTATTTTTAGTAGATACACCAGGTCCTAATAATTCAACAAACGATGATCATGAAAAATTGACGAAGGAGATTATTCATTCAGATGAAAATACCATGGTCATATACGTGATGAGCCCAGAAACAATACAATCAGATGACAATAACGAGTTACTCCAGTCGATTGCCGAAGTAATGCAGAAAGATGGCAAACAAGCTGAAGATCGCTTTCTTTTCGTAATTAATAAATGTGATGACCTCGATCCAGAAGACGAAGATGATACAGTTGAAAATGTCATTCAAACGACAAAAAATTATCTTGTCAAGAAGGGCGTTCATTATCCGAATTTGTTCCCAGTTACAGCCGAAATTGCAAAACTGATCCGGATGGATAAACGGGGTGAAAAAATAACCCGAAGAGATAAAAAAGAAGTTTCGAACTGGATTGAAAATTTTGAGAGTGAAGATTCAGAGGATCGCATGTTCCAGCGATTGTTAAGCTTTGAACAGTTTGCTTCCTTGTCACCAAAAGGCAGGGATAATATAAAAATTCGGATTGAAGAAGCCCGAGATAAAGAAGATTTGGATTATGAGGCACTTATTCACACCGGGATACCGGCATTGGAAGAAACAGTTGAGGAATACCTGGAAAAGTATGCCTATCCGATGAAAATTAATGATGCAGTGAAGGAATTGATTGAGATTATTGATCAGGAAGAAATGAAAAGTAAATTTCATAAGGAAATCCAGGAAAACACGGCTTTGCTTGAGCAGGTAAGAACGGATATTGAAAACAGCAGAAGCAAAGTTAATGAATTAAAGAATAAAAAAACAACAATTGAGGGGAAAATTGGCTCCTTTAAATTTGATATGAATTCAAGTCAGGTAAAAGGCGAAATCAACAGAGATCTGGCACGTATGACAGATGAATACAATGGTAAAACTGAAATTAAGAAAGAGGCAAGTGATCGGATTTTTAAAGAGTTTGCCCAAAAGCAGGAAAAATATCTGGTTGAATTAGAAAGAAAACTCTCGAATCAAATCGAAACTGAAATTGTGGCGAGAGGGAACGAGATGCTGAAAGAATTCAGAGTGTTTATGGATGAATTCAAGAATAGTATTAAAATCAATAACTTCAATTTCGAAAAAATTGTCAGCTTTAAAAACTGTGATGTCAAGGATCTTAACAGTTTGATAAAGGCCAATACCAAAGAAAAAAAGCATAAAGAGTATTATACAGTAAGTAATCCCGAGCGTTCAGGTTTTGTCGGTTTTTTTAAATTCTGGGAGCCTAAGCGTATTGAGAAAAGTAAAATGGTCAGTGACGGGGAATTTGTTAATGTTTATAAAACGGTTGAGACTGCTATAATGGGGTGGAAGACCGAATTGAATGAGCAGATTGAGCAGGTATTTAAACGGGCTGAAAATGAAGTGCGACGGCTTAATGAGTATTTCAAAAATAATATGGACGAAGCTGAGAAGGTTGTGAATGTGACCCTAAATGAAATTAATGATGAGATCAATAACAATTTAAATATGAAAAAGGAAGAAAAAGAAAAGGACTTGGAAGCGAATCAATGGAAAATAAGTTATATTGATAGTATTAGCCAACAGCTAAAAGAAATACTAAGTTTTTAGGAGGAATGAGATGAATAATTTTGAAGTAAACGAGTATTTAAGAGAGCATTTGGAAAAGAAAGAGGTTAAAAAAGTAGCAAGCGATCTGAGTGTGATGGTTTATACCGATCGAACCTTATCAGATGGTCGACTGATGGAGATGCTTAAATATATTAAAACAAGTTATTCGGATGTTTATGAGCAACTGATTGAAAAATGCGATGAATCTCAATATAAACGGCTCTCGCAAAATGGACAACTAATATGCAAAGAAATAAATGAAGATACTTTTGCTGATGCAGTTTTCGCACTTGAAAATAATTTTTGCTCTGAACGGATTGAAGACATTCGTGTTCTAGGAAAACATTTATATTCACAAAATGAAAGTGCTGAAAATAAAAAAGAGGTCACTGTACCGGTTGCTAAATCGAGCGAAAGAAAAGCAGTTGTACAACAAAAGGGCACAATACCCGTGGGGGAGCAGCGAAGGTCTCCGAAGAAAAAGAAAATCTCCGGGGGCCTGGTGTTAATTCTGGCAGGTTTAGCTCTGTTAGCAGTGGTAGCAATTGTTCTGACTATCAAGTAGTTAGTCTTGCGATCAGTATTCAAAAAAAAGTTGAGCTACAGATAAAAGTGGAAAAAGCCAATAAAAAAAATAGCCAGGTATACAATACGATAAAGGATAGGCAGCAATAATGATAAATGAATTAGATGTTAGAGATTATCATGATCTGTCCCGATCATTTATTTTGGCAAATGAAATCATAACGAAGAACTATTTAGCGAAACTGGAAAGCTATGAGATTGCAGAGTTGCCGAATGAACTGGGAATTATTGCTGAAGTATGCAAGTTTACCCGTTTGTATAAAATTTCAAAACTGGTTTATAACAAAGATGAGCTATTTTTAGATAAACTTTCGACGATCCTCAATGGCCTTTATACAATCAACAGTACCGTTGTAACGATCATTACCAGCGATGGTTGCAATGTCGACCTATACATGGGAACAGTGAATAAGTCGCAACAGGACACGTCGAACATGGGCAAATTCTTAAGTGGATCTTTTTGTGGCAATCTGCCGGGATCGGAGATGAAGAATATCGGTGCCGATGAGATGGCAGAACTTTTTGAAGATATTTTTAATGAGCGTTCCGTGGTATCGGCAGTGTCAGGTATTCCTTCGCTGCGAAATGAAGAGGAACAGAACAATGCAACCTATATTCAGGGAATTGAAAACATGGTTGATTCTTTGGCCGGGATCCAGTATACCCTTTTGACCATTGCAGATTCAGTTGAACCTGATCAACTGAATCAGTGCGAAAATAGTTTGGAAAATCTTTATACTCAAATATTCCCGTTTTTAAAATCAGAATTGAATTTCAATGAGAGTGAGGGTTTAAGTCTCACCGATTCGACTTCAAACAGTGTTTCAAAGGCGATCAATACTAGTGTCAGTGATACTCAAAACAGTACGATTTCAAAAGGCTGGAGCAAAGCTCACACTGAAGGCGAGTCGCTTACTGGAACTGCAACAGCTGGTTTTTTTGTAGGTGTCGCAGGTGGTGTTGCAGTAAGTAAAGGCAAAAACTCTTCCGACACTTTATCAGAAACAGGAAATACGAGTGACAGTTTTGGGGTGACCTATAATAGTGGTGTCAGTGATGTGATCGCCGATATTACTGGTTTTTCTTCTGGAACAACTGAGACAAAGGGGCGTTCGCTACAGATTTCAATGATCAATAAAAAGGCCGATAATATGCTGAAAAACATCGATCAGCAAATCGAGCGATTAAATCTTTGTGAAAGTTATGGTGCGTTTAATTATGCAACTTACGTGATAACAAAAGAACTTGGCGATAATAAACGGGTTGCCAGTGCGTATAATGCATTACTGAAAGGGGATACATCGTATCTGCAAACAGCCCATATTAATACCTGGAATAAGAATAAGAGCGGGGCGGTACTTAATTACTTAAAACGCTTTACCCATCCAAATTTTACGGAGCACTATTTAACAGAGACCTATGTGTCACCAGCTTCGCTGATCAGTGCAGAAGAACTGGCATTGTGTATCGGATTGCCCAAAAAGTCAATTATCGGTCTTCCGGTTATTGAGTGTGTTCCCTTCGGGAGAAGCATTCAGCGGTTATCTGAATCACAAGAACCGGAGCAGTCTATCAAATTGGGCAAGGTTCATCACATGGGGAAAACCTCGGATGATACTACAATTCAATTGGATCTCAATAGTTTGGGGATGCACACCTTTATTACCGGTTCAACGGGTTCAGGCAAATCAAACACAATCTACGGTATATTAAATAAACTGCAAAAAAACGATATTCATTTTTTAGTCATCGAACCGGCAAAAGGCGAATATAAGCATGTTTTTGGGAATAAGGAGGATGTTAATGTTTATGGTACCAATCCCAAGATAATGCCTTTATTGAAAATCAATCCGTTCAAATTCCCCAAAGAGATTCATGTTCTGGAGCACATCGACAAGCTAATTGAAATTTTTAATGTCTGTTGGCCGATGTATGCAGCAATGCCCGCTGTGTTAAAAGAATCGGTCGAACGGGCTTATGTTGCAGCGGGATGGGATCTCGATCTTTCGGAAAACGAAACGGCAGAAGCGTTATTTCCAAATTTTGCAGATATGCTGCTGGAACTTAATCAGGTTATTGGCGAGTCTGCTTATTCGGAAGAACTGAAAGGAAATTATATTGGGTCATTGGCGACACGGATCAAGTCATTAACCAATGGCATAAATGGTCGGATTTTTGGTTGCGATGAAATTGAAAATCAATTATTGTTTGATAGCAATACGATTGTTGATTTGAGCCGTGTCGGATCGATGGAAACCAAGGCCCTTGTTATGGGAATTTTGGTTATGCGCTTGCAGGAACACCGATTGGCACAGGGTGGCATGAACGCTGATCTCAAGCATGTGACGGTTCTGGAAGAAGCCCACCATTTATTGAAACGAACATCTACTGAGCAAAGTAGTGAAGGTTCAAATCTGCTCGGTAAATCAGTGGAAATGCTGGCGAACAGCATTGCTGAAATGCGAACCTACGGTGAAGGCTTTATTATCGCCGATCAATCACCTGGATTAATGGATATGTCAGTAATTCGTAATACCAATACGAAAATAATTTTACGATTACCAGACTTTTCAGATCGGGATTTAGTTGGAAAAGCGGCTTCGCTAAATGATGATCAGATCAAAGAACTAGCGAAACTGCCAACCGGGGTTGCCGCCGTTTATCAGAATGACTGGTTGGAACCGGTTTTATGTAAAGTCAATAAACATCAGACATTGAGTAATAAACAGTATATGTTTGAAGAACAACTACAACGTGATGGATCAAATGAAAAAAAACTAAGAACAGAAATTATCAAATTTTTAGTACACGGCCGTATTCCCGAGAAAATCGAACCGGATCTTGACTATATTGACCAGTATTTAATCAATTCAAACCTAGCGGCCAGCCACAAGCGATTAATAAAACAATTGACGGGCGAGTTTAAGAATACAGGTTCACTGGAGATTTGGACAACAGAAAAATTTAGGGATCTATCTCGTTGTGTCTCGGAAATTCTTGACAGTGATCTTCACGTTGGCAAGGGGGTTATGGAGTCAAACGATTATCAGGAATTGACTAAGACGATGATTGATCTGATCAATCACAGAATTGATGAGAATAATGAACAGGTGCTTTTAGAAACCTGTCACTGTATGTTGAGAAATATAATAAGAAATCATGAAACGGATTTCGGCGTTTATGCAAAATGGCGGGAACATGTGGAGAATGGAGGGATGCGTCTATGATGGAATTTGCTGGTGGAATCGGAAAAAGCATGGCTGAAAGCAAACTCAGTGAATTAGCAAAAGAGGTGCCTGCAACAAAACAGGATATTAAAGTGCTTGATAAACCACTGCAGTTCGGTGAAAGTAAGATAAGTGAAAAAAATTTTTTGAATGAAGATACTGAAAAAAATATTAACACTAACAATTTTCCCACCCGTAATCAAGAATTAGAGGGGAAGGAACATCCGGAAACAAACGTACCTTTCGAAAAAAAATCTGTTGAAAATAACAATGGGGAAATAATAGACGTTGTTGTGCCAAAATTCGACAGTGATTTCGATGCTCAACTACCATCAGAGCTTAATGAGGCATCTGATAAAGACCAATTTAATGAATGCAACAAACAATTAAAAGAAAAAATTGAAAAAAACCCTGAATTTGGTTCAAAATTTTCGAAAGAACAATTGGAACAAATCATGGATGGAGAAACACCGGATGGTTATACTTGGCATCATGATGCTGAAAAGGGGAAAATGCAGCTTGTAGATTCCACAGTACATGCAAAAACTGGTCATACAGGGGGCAAGTCCATTTGGGGCGGCGGAAGTGAAAAGCGATAAAGGAGAAAGAAATGAATGATTTAACATGGAAATATGTGAAGGAATTAGAGAATAAAAATGCCGTTGAGTTGTTTGAAGATGAGAATGATATCAAAATACCAACTGATATTGTGGAGTGCATAAAGATAAATAACGGAGGAAGGCCAAACAGAAAAGGGTTTGATACAGAGTGTTCTAAAGGACGTGTCGTAAAAAGTCTACTATCCTTCAATCCGGAAGACTTAGAAACAATTTACACTATTTTTGATGTTTTGAAAAAAGAGAAAAGTGAGCTAATTCCAATTTTTTCTGATCCATCTGGAAACTATATCTGTTATGATACGCTGAACAAAGAGATGGTATTGTGGCTTCATGAAACAAATACGACTGAAAAAATCTCAAATAGTTTTTCTGAATTTTTATCTTCACTATATGAGTAAGTGGGTATTTTATAAAGTGTGAATTATTAACCCCTTCAGTATTAAAACCGCTTCGGCGGTTTTTAAATTCCCCAAAATCCTCAAAAACATTTCAAATCTTCACCACCTACCCAATTTCTGTCCACCCACCTATCATATAATAATCTCAAGCCAGCAGCGGGCGGAAACGTATCCCTGCCAAACCTATACGGGTGCTGCATGTGCAACTGGTGGGGCTGGCTAAAAGAAATTATTTGGAGGTGCAACATGCAAACAATTTTCTACATCATTATTCTGATTATCAGTCTGGTTTCATCCTTTAAGATCTGCGGATTATTGAAGGTAATGATCTGGGGTGAAAATACCCTGGATCTGGGGATGAAGATTCTGTCGTTTTGGGCGATGATTTTCTTTTTCTGTCTGCTGTTCTGGGTCACTGTATTTGTCTATCTGGGCATTCCATTGCTGATCATTGGGGTGGTTGTGTTGGTAGCATCCCTAATTTTTGGCGGGAAAAGTGATGAAGCGGCGGTATCAGATGAGGACGAAGCGAAAGAATCAGAAGAATAAGTCAGCTGACGATGATAAAAAAATGCGAACAGCAAGGGAGGAAATGAAATGGAAATCGAATCTAAGGCAGATACCTTTGACTATGAAGCCGAATATGAAAAAATCAAGAATCAGGTGGTTACTTCTAATATTCTTTTGTGCGGCGCCACTGGGGTTGGCAAAAGCAGCCTGTTAAACTATATTTTCGGGTTGGAGCAGGAAAAGACGGCAACCGGTCGGCCGGTGACAACAGAAGGACTTTATCAGCATGCCTACGACTGTGGGATGGCCTTTACCATCAACATTTATGACACCTGGGGGCTTGAAGCCAATCAGTCTAAGCGCTGGAAAGATTTGATTGTGACGGAGGTAGAACGCCATGACTGTGAGCACATTGCTGAGTGGTTTCACACCATTATTTATGTTTTTTCGGCCAAGTCAGCCCAGATTGAAGGGTTCGAAAAAGCCATTATCCGGGAACTGATTGATCAGGGTAACCGGGTGATGACGGTGTTGACCCATTGCGATCTCCCCAATGTGGATGGTGCTATACATCAGATGGAAGCCATTCTTGAGGATCTGGGTATTGAGAAGCGCAATATTGTCCGAGCCTGTTCAGTCTCAAAAAAACTGCTGGGCGGGCTTGAGTCCGAGCCGTTTGGGTTGGAGGATGTCATCCATAATATTCGTAAAAACCTGTGGCAATCAATCTGTCTCAAGGTGCCGGGGAATGTCCTGATCCATGCTCAGCTGTTAATGGAAAGCTGGCGGAACGATGTGTATGACTATATCGAGGAAACGGCGACGATTTTTAATGCCTCATCACTGAGCACAGTGAACCGGATCAATGATTATGCCGGCCGCTCGGTTGAGATGGTTTATGGTGCCATCAGCCAATATGGCGAGGAAAAAATGGCTGAGGCCATTACCTATTATTGCCAGCTTGTCGACCAGCTGAATGCCCTGGCTGGAGAGCGTACTGGCAAGCCGGAATGGGACCGGCTTATGGATTTTGATTTTTCCCGGGATCGGGTCGATGTGGTCTGTGAATTACTGGCCAATCTGGTGGTGGGCCTGATTCCTTTTGCCGTCTTTTTCCTGTCCTCCAGCAACCAGGATAATCGGGTCCAAGAATTAAGGGATGGGATAGATGCCAGCTACAATCGGATTCTTGAAACCCTGAGCCAGGAGGCTCAAAAACTGGGAATTCAGCTGCTGCAGATGCAAGCAGCGTAAATGATCCCATCGTGCTATCGATAATCGTTGTCAATCTTCCTAAAATTAGCAATCAATGGCAAATAGCCGGGATTCGATTATTTTTCTTAAAGTCAGAATGACATCATCATAGGCTACCGGGTCATATAATAATTGCGATGTGATTTTTTCATAATCTCTCCGGTAAAAGTATTCCTCAATAATTTGATTTAGTATGCCATTTAGATCTTTGTCGGCTGAATGGCAACTGGAATTGTTGTGACGTTCAATCCGGACTTCAGCAATCAGTGGGACAAGGGATTCCAGATCATCCAGTCTGTCAATGATCATCGATATATCATAGAGATGCCTTGAATGTTCTGTAGGATTATTTTCAATGTAATAATCACAGACGGCGAAGACCTTATCAATAAAGGTACGTCCAATATCCTGAACGTAAACTGGGAAGGGTTCTAAATGATAGGTCTTGATAATTTCTGGAAATTGTTGTGCCTGAAGATAATTAGCGACCAAGGAATTGATTTTTAATTCCTGTACAGGAAAAGCCAGGGTGAGGAGTGTATTTTCAATGACACGGATCTCTAACAACAGTATGGTTTTCCTGATAGGTATACTGAACGAGAAAGCTCTGAAATTTGCGCTCGGACTTGAAATCAACAGCATTTAAATACTCAAATCCAAGATCTTCTATCGTCTGTCTAATTTTTCGGTTTGTTTCTTTGATTGTACTTTGTGTTACCTTTCCATTATTAATCGGATAATATGAAAGGTCAATATCTTCTGAAAATCGATTGATTGCTTTGTAACACTTAGATAAAGAGGTTCCGCCTTTAAAAATAAAATTTGGTAAATTTGTTTTCAGCGTTCTTAAAAAAAGCGTAACAAAATAATCCTTAACAATAATATCTGGTGCAATCTTAAAATATACACTGGTTCTTAAAATACTCTCTCTGAAATTGACTTCATCCTTATGCAAAATCATAAATCATCCCACTTTCAACCAATTTTTGATAAATTCGTTTTGGATAGGCGATGAGCACCTGATCGAGCAGGGACCGAGAAAAATTTTGGCTTTTGAGGTAGGTACGCAAATTATCAATCTGTTCGACGTTGTTTAAATCAATGCTCGAAAGGGCTTCGAGAAATTCAATGAGGGTTACATTTTCATTAGTGATGGGAGTTCGGGAACGTCTTAGAATCACCGGTTGACCGCCGATTTGAACCTGTCGCTTGCGGTTAGTTTCATTGTTTGTGGAAATTTCAATGACGTTGGGAACTTGAGTGGTCAGCCCCCATTTATTCAGCAAAGCCAGACCTGTCAAAACGCCATACTGATTTTTGTCATCGCTGAGGTATTTTCGACGGATCACATCAGCAGGATTGAGTGACGATTTACCAAAGATGGTTTTTTCAGGGATATAGTAAATACCCTTTTGAAACCGTCTGAGCTCTCCAGTCTTAGTCATCCTAGAGAAGGATTTTCTCAGCACATCGCTGGAAATTTTGTTTTTATTTTCCAGATCCGATAAAAAAATGGGCGTGTTGGGTTTAAATTTGGATTTAATTTGAGTAAGTGTTAGCATTGGAATCACCTCACCTATATTATAGAGGGTTTAAGTAAGATAGGCAAGTAATTATACTATTTATGTATAAAAATGTGACACCTCCTTAAGAAATAGACTTTGCTTTTTTAAAAACTTGACACCAGCAGCTACTATTTCTGTGCGGGAGGTGATCTTTCCTCTAACAAAAAATCTTTAATTATGAACAGGACCGGGACAAAATCAACGTTGTCCCAGTCCTGTTCTTATATGTATTAAATCAAATGATGAGCCTTGTTCTAAAACCCAACCATACTACTCAGCCTTCCACTCTTCTCTGTTTAATCAGTACCAGCGTCACGCCCAGCACCGCCACCCCAAAGGCCAGCACCAGCACCATACTGGTAAAAATCGACTGGAGATTGTTAGCATTGAAACTGACCGCTGCGGCGATTTCGTTATTGGCTTTGATATACCAGTAGGTGGGAGTAAAACTGGCAATGGTCAGGACATTGGCGCCTAGTAGTTCTTGAGGGACAAAGACGCCGCTGATAAAGCTGGTGCCAAGGGCAAAGACATTGGCGACGGCTGACATCGCGCCCCGGCTTTTGACCAGATTTGCGATTAAATAGCTGATACTTAAAGCGGCCAGGGTGAAGACAAAGGAGTTTAAGAGTAGCAGCAGGCCGTTGGCAGTAAACATGAAGCTGCCATACATGACAAAGCTGGCTGAGATCAGAACAAGCCAGGTTAAGATGGCAAAGCTGAGGTTGCCCAGAATCATCTGGAAATTCATATTGGCTGATCTTATCGGTGAACAGAGATTGCGCCGTTTGAGATCGGTATTATTAAAAACCAGCATTACTGAGCAGACGCCCAGAATCAGAATAGCAAACATTGAATAGGACAAATAATTAAAATAGTATCCGGATTTTTCAGCATTGGCGGAGTGGCTGCCGTTGCTGATCATCGTCACTTGGCTTTGTTCGGCCAGATCCTTGTCCAGGTATTGGGTCAGCTCAGCCTGGCTGAGGCCGGGCATGTAGGTGATGTAGGTTTGGGCGGTGTTCAAGTATTTATTGATCAACAGATCCATGTAGACATTGCTGGTGGAGTCCGGTACGATTGTTTTTTCCAACTGGACCTCCCGACCACTGAGCATTGCTTCGGTAAATCCATCAGGAACCCGAAGGATGTATTCCACCTGCCTAAAAAAAAGCGCATCCTGGAGTTTTTGGGGTTCATCGGGAAGATCCACCAGATTGGCATTTTCACTCAAATAAGTTTTGAGTCCGGCCACCAGCAAAGAATCATTATCATCATTGATAAAGGCGATATTGACCTTAACCTTGGAAAAATCGGTGTCCTGAGGCGGGTTATAGGTGTTGGTCAACAACAATGCCAGGACCATAAAAACCACCAGATAGATCAGGAGCAGGCCGCGGTTTTTCTTGATTACTTTGAAAAAAGCTTTATAAACTTGCATATTTCTGTCTCCTTAAAACTAAATACGTAATGGTGCTAAAGAGCAGTGTAAAAGCGCCCAACAGCAGGAGGTTCGTAAAAAACTGGGTATGGGTATTGTAGTAATACAGGGCATAAAAGCTGTCAGTGATCAGGCTGGCCGGGTTGAGGTAACTAAGAATCGGCACCTTGGTCATTACCAGATACTTGATATCACTGGACATCATTCCGGCCAGAAAGGACATGGTCATGGTGGACCCAATCAGAATACCGACAATGACACCCTCCCCTTTTTTAATGATAGCCGCAATACAGGCACCAAAGCTTACCCCGGTGAGGCTTCCCACCACACAGGTCAGGGCGATATAGAAAAGCTGATTGCCAAAACTGATGCCCAGTACCCCAGTCAGAAAGGCCAGCAGAAGCAGAAGTTCCAGCAATAAAACGGAGGTGGCGGCCAGCATTGAAGAAAGAAAGACGGTCAGTTTATTGGTGGGGGCCAGATTGACCCGGGCACCCACGGCCGAAAGATCAGCCTGAATCGCGACCACTTCCTTTACGCCCAGGAACCCGCCATATAAACAGGTCATCGCAATTAGCGTATAGAAATAATTGACCACCGGGTCCGGATTGGATTGGCTGGCAGAAACAGCACGCAGGTATTCGGTGCGACTGGAAACGCCAGTCAGAATGCCGTTATTCAGGGCGGCGGGGTTCTCGGTGATAATGGTGGTGATGGTGGCCGATGATTGTAAGAAATCATTCAGGAATTCTCGAATAATTGTTTGGTTAAGTCCAGATCGGTTCACCACCAGGCCCAGTTCTGGATCGAAAACGACATAGCCGTCGATCTGATTATCATTGAGCAGGGTATCGGCTTCGTCTCGGGTCGTATACTGAACGACGAACAATTCATCATTTCCGTTTATAGCCTCGGTAAAAGCCGGGTTCTGATCAAGTTCCTGGCTCTGGACCACGGCAACATTGACCTTAATAAATTCCTCGGCATTAGAAAGGTTGGAAAAGGCCAGGTTGAACAAGGTGGCTAATAGAACCGGAAAAAGAAAAGTCCAGAACATCAATTGCCGGTCGTTAAAGATGCATTTGAGGCGATAGCGATAATTAAATAAAAACATGACGTCCTCCTAATCTCTTAATTCTTTGCCGGTTATTTCCAGAAAAACATCGTTAAGGGTTGGTGGCTCGGAATAAATTTTACCGATGGTGATATTTTGATTTTTCAGGTGATCAAGAATTACAATCAGATTATTTTTTCCCCGACTTGATTTTACTACCAGCTGATAGTCGGTCAGTTCGGCTGAGATAATGTGTGGCAAGGCTTTGATTTCTAAGAGATTCAGGTTTTCAGGATTAAGCAGTTCAAGATTGATGTGCTCGCCGGATTTGATCATTTTCTTCAGCTCTTCATTGGTCCCCATGGCGATGATCTTGCCTTTATCCATAATGGCGATGCGGCTGGCGATTTGTTCCACCTCTTCCATATAATGAGAGGTGTAGATGATGGTGGCTCCCTGCTGATTTAACTTCTGGATACCTTCTAAAATATTGTTGCGGCTCTGAGGATCCACGGCCACGGTCGGTTCATCCAGAATAATCAGCTTAGGCTTATGGGCAATCCCACAGGCAATGTTTAGACGTCTTAGCAGCCCACCGCTGAGTTTTTTGGGGAAGAATTTGATAAAATCATTGAGCCCCACAAAATCAATGGCTTCGGCCACCAGCTTTTTACGGGTTTGTTTATCAGAAATGTAAAGACCGCAGAAGTAATCGATATTTTCATATACCGTTAACTCTTCAAAAACAGCCACGTTCTGCATCACCACCCCAATATCCCGTTTGAGATCATAGGCATCCGGGGACATCGGCGCATCGAAGATTTCAATGGTGCCCTTGTCGTATTTAAGCAGCGATAAGATGCAGTTGATGGCAGTCGTTTTCCCCGAACCGTTGGGGCCCAGCAGACCCAGGATTTCCCCTTCCTGGACCTCCAGATTGAAGTGATCCAGAGCGATGAGATCCCCGTAACGTTTGACCAAATTTTTTACATTGATAACCATAATTTGTTCTCCTTTATCGGTGGCCTGCTCCAATACTTGGAACAGACATCTGTTTTGTTTATCGATTGTGTTTATTTTACCCCATCGGCGACCACGTTGATAGTGATAAGCCTCCTGAATGGGTATGACAAATGTCACTATTTATGTTAAAGTAGTGATAAAATCGCAGGTTGATGGTAAAAAAACTCGAGACGATTCTGATAAGGGTTGGTAATGATGAATAAGCTGATTGATAAAATGATTATTTTTGTGTTCTGTCTGGCCTTGTATCTGACCACGGTGGAAAATGTGCTGCTGATTGCCCCGATTCTGGTGGCGGTAATTTTTGGTGCCGCCTTAAGTTTTTTTGAGGAAGGACCGTTAACAGTGGCTTTGTTTGTCGGCTATTTGGTGATCTGCTTTATTGAACCAGTTTATCTCCTGTTTGTGCCGCTGATTGGTTACGATATCCTTATTTCCCGCTACAAATGGCTATGGACTCTAGCATTGCTACCGGGTGCGACGGGTTTCACGGAGCTTAGTGGAATCACAGTGGTGTTAATTCCGATTTTTATGCTGGTGGCCTATTTTCTCAAAAAACGAACCCTCTCGCTGGAAACATTAAGAAAAAACTACAACGCCCTGCGGGACGCCACTCGGGAAACCGCTCTGCAGCTCGAAAAAAAGAATAAAATACTGATGGAACAACAGGACTATGAACTAAATTTAGCGACCTTAACCGAACGAAACCGGATTGCCCGGGATATTCATGATAATGTCGGACATATGTTGTCCCGGAGTATTCTTCAAACCGGGGCGCTGCTGGCGATCAGTAGCGAAGCCCAAACCCGGGAGGGCTTGGTTCAAATTAAAGAAACCCTTTCGGAAGCCATGGACAGTATCCGTGACAGCATCCATGATCTTCACGATGAGTCCCTGGATTTGCAGGTGGAGTTGCAGACGCTGATTAAAAATTTTGATTTCTGCCCCATAAAACTCGATTACGATGTGGAATCCCATCTGGAAAAAGAGCTGAAATACTGCTTTATTACAGTCGTCAAGGAAGCCCTTTCGAATATTATCAGGCATTCCAATGCCACCGAAGTCGCAGTGCTTGTCAGAGAACATCCGGCTCTTTTTCAGCTGGTTATTAAAGATAATGGAACAAGGCAGGAAAATACTGACGGTGCCGGCATGGGGCTTAGGAGTATTAAAGACCGGGTGGCAATACTCAGTGGCAACGTGAATATCACCGACGATTCGGGGTTTAGAATCTTTATCTCTATCCCCAAAAAGAAATAATCGGTCCTTGATGTATTGATATCATCACGTGAGCTTTGTAACCCGTTTCACAGTTGCTTAAATAATAGAACAAGTAATAAAGCAAATAATAAAAATAGGGGAGAATTATGAAAGTTGTTGTTGTAGATGATGATAAACTGGTGTGTGCCTCGCTAAAGACCATTATTGAGTCAGAGGGGGAGGTGGAAGTGCTGGGACTGGGATACAATGGCCAGGATGCCATTGCCTTATATAAGCAATTAAAACCGGATGTTTTGCTAATGGATATTCGGATGGATTTAATGACCGGATTGGAGGCCGCGGAGATCATCTTAAAGGAAGATCAGGCTGCGAAGATCTTATTTTTAACGACCTTTCTGGATGACGAATATATTATTAAGGCGCTTCAGCTTGGTGCCAAAGGCTATCTGATTAAGCAAAATTTCGAGAGTATTGTACCTTCGCTGCGGGCGGTAGAGGCCGGCCAAAATGTGTTTGGACAGGATATTGTGACGAAGATACCGGGGCTGATGACAATTGATCATCGGGAGCAGCCAAGCTATGATTTAAGCGATAAGGAGCAGGAGCTGATCGAAGGAGTGGCTCAGGGAATGAGTAACCGGGAGATTTCGGAAAGCCTGTATTTAAGTGAAGGAACGGTCAGAAATCGTCTCAGTATCATCCTGGAAAAGCTGAATCTCCGGGACCGAACCCAGTTGGCCATTTTTTATTATAAGAATTTGAAATAGAACCTAATAAAATCAGTTAGGGCATCATGGATAATGTGCCGTAACTGATTTTTTACGTTGATTTTATTTTGTTCTGCTTCTATTTTTATTTTGTTAAAGAAGCTTAACCGAGATACCTGCCAAAAGCGTTTTTAAGAATCGTTTCAAGTTGCAGAGGAAGAATACCAAAGACAATTACGACCCCTTCGACATGACATTTGGTAGCCCTTGAATAATGCTTATCGGATTCATCTTCGGTAATGGAGATCATACAACTGCTGGCTTCCGAACGGAGAAAGGCTTTAATATGACCAATGATCCCCTCCAGAGCCACCACTTCACGGGCTACCTGTTTGAGTAAAGCGTCGAGAATGGTTTCCGCTTCGTCAAAGGATACGTCAAGACCAAATTGGAACGAGCCCACAAGACTGGTGTCGTGGGTTTTGATGGTGACAAACGACTGTTGCTCGGCAGGATTGATACGGGGGTGTTCATTATGATGGTATTCACTGTGATGGTGCTCATCGTGATGATGGTGTTCATTATGACATCCGCATTCACAGTTTTCGTCATGGTTGTGGGTTTGTTCGTTGTTCATCAATTTATCCTTTCTGCTTCCATGTTCAGCATGGCTTCAAAAACAAGAGGTGATATTGTCTGGGCGGCACTGATTTTGAAGAATTTCGCCAGGCCGTTAAACGCTTTAATCGAGTCTTCCACGTCTAATAGGGTCTGTTGATCGACCTGATCAATCTTGTTGATCAGAATGATATCCGCCGCAGCCAGTTGACCCTCCAGCAGCATTTCCATGGGTCGAAGTAGCCGTTTCCAGCGCTTGGCGTCAGTGACGCAGGTGATGCTGCAATCAAGATCCGGCAGGGATTGATTAATGGTCTTTACAATATTGTGGGGATAGGCCACCCCGGAGGCTTCCATAATAATCAGTTCGGGGCTTATATCCTGGATGATACGATGTAAGCTGAGCGCCAATTCGCCGGACATGGTACAGCAGACACATCCTGAGAACAGATTGGCCACCTCATAGCCGCTATTTTGCAGCAATTTATCATCCACACTGACGTCCCCAATCTCATTTTCCAGGATGACGACCTTGGTTGAATCGTTAGAGCACTTGCTGATAAAGTGTTTGGCAAGTTGGAGGACCACACTGGTTTTTCCGGAACCCAGAAATCCGCCTAAGATAATGATTTTCATATTAGTTATAAACCGTCTTGCTTAGTTTTCTGGCTTCATCGGCAATCCAGCCATTGACTTCTTGAACCTTTGGATCAAAATAATCCAGGGAGGTAATCATGCCATTAAAAATAAAACCGCCGTTGGGTGCAAGTCGGTTATAAGTATCGCGAACCGTTTCCCGGACTTCTTCTTCATCAACCACAGGCCAGGTGCTGGGCATTCTGAATTCAAAACCGCCGTTGATGGCAAGTTTTGGACCGTATTGCTGTTTCATGCCAAGCAGGTCATTCTCAATCTGGGCGGGATCCCAAACGTTTACACCAATATCGATCATGGATGGCATCAGATCTTCACAACGGCCGCAGTTATGGTAAAAAATCGGAACGTTATCGTCCCTGACCAGATCCAGGCATTTTTTATAACGGGGCACAAAGATTTCTTCAAATAGTTTGGGAGAAATGAAGGGATTAAGTTTTGAAGCCGTATCATCCAGCAGGTAATAACCTTCTGGCTTATAATAATGCAGCAGGTTTTTGGTGATATAAAGGGAGTGTTCCAGCATGTAGTCCAGCAGTGCTTCAACCTCTTCCTGTTCTTCATAAATAGCACAAAGTCCTTCAGTGAAGCCCATAAAGCCAATAAACTGTTGGAATAAATCGGCATAGCCGCTGAGGACAAAGGCTGTCTGGTCGGGGTCTTTTACGTACTTCTGGCGGTCTGCCTTAGCGGCGGCTTCCCAGTCAAATCCGCTGTAGTCAGGGGCTTTGATCACATCGCGCCATTTTGTTATATCGGTCAAGATAAAATCGTTGGGTTTGGGTAGGGCAGCAAAGTTTATTTCTTCACCAGTGACAAAGGTCACACCCCAGGGATCAACACCCCCACCAGGTCCTCTAAAGCTACCGAGAATACAGGGGTCTGCCATGGTGAGCAGGGGCGCGTCAGGGCCAAAAAATGATGATACCGGCACGTATTCCGGCATCTCGCCTCGGGCGACCCGCAAAAAGTTTTCTTTCTGAGTTAAATGAGCTGTCATACTTGTCCTCCTTTAATTGTTGAATTATAACCAAGTTTAATATTCAATATTAGTTTTGTCAATACTTTTGTAATAATAATTATATTTACTATAATATCGTTTTCAGTTCAAGGAAGCCCACCAATATGAGCAGAGTCATTTCCAGACCACCCTCAAAAATACCAATGGTTCTATATTTTACAGTGCTTTTAACGACTTAGAGGAGTCTATCTTAAATATGTACAAAAATAGAGCAAAGTAAAATACGAATTTTATGACCGGTGAGTCGTCCTTCGGGACGAATGCAATTAAAAAACAGACCTAAATAATGTGACAAGCGGTTGTAACTGGCGCAAACATGGCATATAATTTAAAAAAAGAATATGAAAAAGAGGTAGTAATGAGAAGTTCGTCGGAGCATTTTCAAAGTATGTTCAGGTTTTTAGTCAATGTGGTTTTAATCGTTTTGCAATTGACCATCATCGGATTGATCATTCTGGAGTTTTCGGAAGATGCGGTGTATGGCTATTGGTTATTTGAGGGGTTGGCTATTTTTGTGGTGCTGAATATCGTGTATCGTAAAAAAACAGCGGCTTATAAAATTTCCTGGATTATTTTTGTGCTGGTTGTCCCGGTGGTGGGAATTGTGCTTTATTTTATCTGGGGACGGCAGCGGGTGCCCGGGAAATCAAAAAAACGATGGGATGAAATCAACTTGCGCACCTTTTTAAAACTAAAACAGAACCAGGCGGTTTTAGAATCCATTGACGATAAGGGGCTTAAAAAACAAGTGGAGCTGGTCCATCGGCTTAGTGATCTGCCGGTTTGGAAAAACACCAAAACCGAGTATCTGAAACTGGGAGAGGAGATGCACCGGGCCAACCTGGCAGCCATCAAAACCGCCGAGAAATTCATTTTTCTTGAGTATTTTATTGTCACTGGTGGGAAAATGTATGACGAGCTGATGGCAGTCCTCTATGAAAAAGCGGATGCCGGGGTAGAAATCCGGATGATGGTTGATGAAATGGGCAGTCTGTCGACCCTGCCCAAAGATTTTTATAATAACTGTGCCGCACATCACATTAAAAGTATTCCTTATAATCCCCTATCCCCGTCGCTGTTTAAATTTATCAGCTTCCGGGATCATCGCAAAATTACGGTTGTGGACGGCAGGGTAGCGATTACCGGCGGGATCAACATTGGGGATGAATACATTAACGAAAAGGTGCGGTTTGGCCATTGGAAAGACATGGCTCTGCGTCTGGAAGGGGACGCGGTTTTTAGTCTCACCACCATGTTTATTAACATGTGGGATTATGCCACCGGGGCGGTCACCGAACTGGACGCCTATAAGGGGACTGCCGCACTGGTAACAGGGGATGAATTGGTGATGCCATTTTGCGATGGGCCGATGAATCCCAGAAATCCGGCGGTCAATACCTATATGACCGTTTTTGCCAACGCCAAAGATTATCTTTATCTGACGACGCCCTATCTGATTCTGGATACCGATCTCACAAATTGCATTTTGCTGGCAGCTCGAAGCGGGGTCGATGTGCGGATTATCACCCCGGGCATTCCCGATAAGAAGCTGGTTTATGCCACTACCCGAGCTTTTTACGGTGATCTGCTGGCAGAGGGGGTCCGGATTTATGAATATGCACCGGGCTTTGTTCATGGTAAGGTTTTGGTAACCGATGATCAGGTTGCCATTGTCGGTTCCATCAACATGGATTATCGCAGTCTGACCTGGAATTACGAGTGCGGTACCTGGGTTTCCGGCTCAAAAACGGTGCTGGATATCAAAGCCGATCTGCTGGATTGCATCAAGGTAAGTCGGGAAGTGTGCTATTATGATTGGGAAAAAACCTCGTTTATGAAAAAGGTGGGACAGTCGGTGCTAAGAATTATGGCACCCTTGATGTAGATGAAAAGTGAGAGGAAACATTAATGAAAATATGTGCAATTCAAATGAAGGTGGCATTAAAACAAGTCGAACAGAATTATAAAAGCGCTGAGGTCTGGCTTCGAAAAGCGGCTGCGGCCGGGGCTGATGTGGCGGTGCTACCGGAGATGTGGAGCGGCGGATTTATCACCACCGATCTGGAACCGCGGCTGGCCGATGTCGATGGAAGGCGGGCCAAAGCTTTTCTGGAAAGACTGGCCGGGGAGCTTAGGCTAAATATTGTCGGTGGTTCGGTGGCAACAAAAAAAGGTGAAGATTACTTTAATACCTGTTACGTGGCCGACCGGCAGGGACACATTATTGCTGACTATGACAAAGCCCATCTGTTTAGTTTTGCCGACGAAAATAAGCGGTTTTCCGCTGGAGATCAATTGGTTACCTTTGCCCTTGATGGGGTTCCCTGTGGTATTATTATTTGCTACGAAATCCGCTTTCCCGAGTGGTCCCGAAAGCAGGCTTTGGCTGGAACTAAGATTCTTTTTGTCCCGGCCGAATGGCCATTACCTCGGGTAGGTCACTGGCGGGTTTTAAACCAGGCCAGAGCGATCGAGAATCAGATCTTTGTGGTGGCGGTTAACGGCTGCGGCGAAGCTGTTAAGGATATCCGAAACGCCGGGAACTCGATGATTATTGACCCGTTGGGAGAGCCGCTGGCCGATGCCGGAGCAGATCCCGAAGAAAAGATGATTATGGCGGACGTGGAGCTGGCACAACTGGAGCAAGCCAGAAAAAATATGACGGTGTTTCAGGATCGAAGAGTCGAACTATACTAGATATTGAGGTGAAAAATACCTTTTTCAGGCCAGTGGGGATACCATAAAATGAAATTTTATGGTATCCTCTTACTATATTTAAGCAATATTTAGGAAAAAAGCAAAGGGTCTTGGAAAAGAGGTTGTATGGCACCGGTAAATACGAGAATTAGTTATTTAATGGATATGTTGGGAATCAGTGGAAAAGAGTTGGCCTTGGCCATTGGAACAGACACCACGGCGGTGAGCAAATGGCGAAGCGGCCAGCGAAAATTAAAGGTTCGATCAAAATATAGTAAACGGATGGCGGCTTATTTTCTTAGTGATGCGTATGCACTTCAGAAACAGAGAATTGTGGCCCTGCTTACCAACGATCAATTAGAAACAGAGGACAAAACAGATCAGGAATTAATTGAAATGCTCAGTATCTGGATGACGGATGATGCCGGGGAAATAATCGTAAAAAGAGAAGTGGTGGACCGTGACCAACCAGAGGTGTCGGTGGAAGTTTATTCCGGATACCCGGGATGGAAACGGGCAGTGAAGATTTTTTGGAATGAGGTTGCTGTGCTGCCACCAGGTCAGACCATTTATGTGGGTGATTTTGGCGATGTTCAATGGGATATTCTCGGTACAGACTCGGTCCGGGAGATGGTTAGTAGTATCGAGCGAGCGATTCGAGCGGGTCATAAGGTTGTGATTATCGACAAAATGACTGATCAGTATAAACCCTATGTGGTGATTCTCCGTTGGCTGCCCATCTATTTAAAAAAAGAGGTGGAGGTACTTTACTTCCAGAAAGATATCAAGGAGTTTTACAAAAAGAGTATCTATGCCGTTGATCATCACATCGCCATGGTGGGGATGTGTCTGGCAGAAGGAAATAGTGAAAATCTGACGATGATTCATCGCGATCCGATCAGCGTCGATTTTTATCATAAAATGGTGGCGTCCATTGCCCAAAAATCCAGGCAGCTTATCTTTACGCTGGAATTGTCTGATGCCATGAAAATGGTGGAACTCATGGAAGAGAATTTTAAGCCCAATCAGCTGACCTATATGATCAACCACTTGCCAACCTTTCGGAATATGCCCCTGAATCTGCTGGAACGGATTTTGGTGGAAAATAAGGTGAGTGGTGACAAAATGGCAATCTGCCTGAAGGCAAATCGAAAACGAAAAGAATTACGAGATCAATTTAATTATCGTCAGATTTATGATCTGGACGCGATTGAAAATGCCCTGCAACAGGAATACATCATCGACTATGATTTGTCTCAGGTTATCGGAAAAGAAGCACGGGTATCGAATGCTTTTTTTAGAGAGCAATTAGAATATATTAAAAAGTTTAGAATAACCGAGAGTTATACCCTGGTTCTGACATCCTTTTGCGATCTGAATCTCAATGTCGATAATACGGCCATCGTGGTTCAGGAAAACAGCATTGTCATCGCCTGGAATTCAGAGTTTTACGATCGCCGAATGTATTGTAAAGAATTAACCGTGGTGGGTGGTTACTTTAATTATTTAAAAGAAATATGGAATCATATTCCGCTGATTTCGAAAAATGAAGCGTGGATAAAAGAACAGTTACAACGAATGATCGATTTAAAATGACAATTTAATGACAATATATAGATAAAAATAATATATTGACATAAAATTAGCGTTAATATATAATGAGCTCACCAAAAGGATGACAAAGACGTCACATCAATAAACCGATGTGGCGTCTTTTTTTCGTAAAGGAGGAACCAATTTCAAGCATGTTTGGAGCTGCAAAGGCGCACTACCAAAGATCACGAAAGTCCCTGGGATGATATGACTTTGCGAAAGATGTTATGGATGTCTGAGTTGAATCAGCGCCAAAAAAAGATAAGGAGAAGCTCATTATGAACGAAAAAGGAAAATTAGGATTAGGTAGTGCGGTTGCAGTATGTGTGGGTCTCATTGTAGCCACAAGTTGTCTATTGTCATTAGGGGTCGGAATGGGACAGGCCGGAACGGCTTTCATTATTCCTCTGGTTGTTGTGGTAATCTTAAATGCATTTGTGGCGATCTCGTTTTCAGAACTCCATTCATTAATGCCAAATGTTGACGGCGGAGTGGGACAGTATTCCCTGGTTGGTCTTGGACCAGTAGCCTCGATGATTTCAAATATTTCTGCTTATGTGATCACCATGGTTTTTGCATCATCAGTTGAAATTGCCATGTGTGGATTGGTCTTAAATGAATTTTTCCCCCAGATTCCGGCAGTGATCATCAGTGTCCTGGTTCTTGGTATCATCGCAGTGGTTAATCTTTTCGGCGTGGATTTGTTCTCAAAGGTGCAAAACCTTGTGGTTACACTGTTAATTGGTTCATTGATTGGGATGGGTATTATCAGCTTTTTTAAACTGGGAACCGGAACCGTTCTTACCGCAGCACAGCAAACTGCACCGGCTATCACTGGCATTGGTGGGATCATGGGTTTATCAGCGGTAGCTTTCTGGCTCTTTATCGGGGTTGAGTTTATTATCCCGGTAGCAAAAGAATTAAAAAATCCCAAACGGGATGTGTTTTTATCAATGATTCTGGCGTTAGTCTTATTATTTGTGGTCCAAGCGGTGTTAGGTGTTGGGATGACCAATTATGTCAGTTTGGAAGTACTTGCTTCTAGTCCTTTGCCCCACATGGTTTTTGCCGAAGCGCTACTGGGAAATGTCGGTAAGGTTTGGATGGGGATTGTAACCCTGTTAGCTGGAATCAGTACCTTAAATACGGTATTGGCAAGCTCGGCAAGAATTGTCTTTGGGATGTCAGAAGAGGGCATGATGCCAGCAATCTTTAAAAAAGTTAACAAAAAAAATGTGCCGGTAGCAGGGCTACTTTTAATGGTTATTGCGGACTTTGCCATTGTGGTCACCGGCTTTACCCAATCCAGCACCCTAACGAATATGATTTTGGCAGCATCATGCTTCTGGTTACTGTCTTATGTTTTAACCCACATCAACGTGCTGGTCTTGCGTAAAAGATATCCGGATATGGAGCGAAATAAAAAATTGATTTTATTTGGAATTCCGCAGATTGTTGGTATTTTAGGAAATATCTATATGGTTTGGAATATCAGTTCCGATCCCGCATCTAAACTCGCGATTTACCAGGTATTTGGCGTACTCTTTGCAGTGCTGGTCGCCTATTCACTGGTATGGGTTGTCGGGGTGATGAAGGTCAAACCCTTCCAGCCGGTGAGCATTGATCTTATCAATAACAACGCCATTGAGTTTGAAAAAGAAAACAAAAAAGTCGTGGCTGAACCAGCCAAGTAAACCGTGGAGGTAAACGAATATGCAAAAAGATTTATATACGGGGATGGAGAAACAATCCATCGATGAAATTAAACAAAAAATCAAAGAAAACAACGTCGAGATGATTCGCCTGGAATACACCGATATTCTGGGAGTAAACCGGGGAAAGCTGATGCCGGTTTCGATGGTGGATGAAATCTTTGGTGACGGTATCGCTTTTTGTACGGTCAGCCTGGCAATGGCTTTTAATAACGACATTGTTAGTTCCGAGTACTTTTCAGAAACAAACGATGATATGAAGGTCATCGGTGACCCCTCAACCTTTGTAATTCTGCCCCATTGTGATAAAACAGCACTGGTATTGGGGGAGCTTTACTACATGGAAGAACCGATGTTGCAGGCCCCCCGGGAGTTTTTAAAAAAAATGGTTCAGGAATACCACAAATTGGGACTCGATCCGATTGCTGCCAGTGAGTTGGAGTTTTATATCTACAATAAAATGGAAGATGGAACCCTGGAACCTTATTCCAAACAGCCCTGTACCTGTTATACGGCGAACCGACGGATTGATCCTAAACGATTTTTGTACAAGCTGACCAATACCTTTCAGACCATGGGTTTTAATGTGCTATATATGAACCATGAGTATTTTCCAGGACAGTTTGAATATAACTGGAAGCATTCAAAAATCGTTCGGGCAGCCGATGAAAGCTCCTTGTTTAAAGCACTGAGCAAGGATATTGCCGAAACCAATAACCTGATGATGACCTTTATGGGAAAACCCAAAAATGCCTCAGGCGGAAGCGGTTGTCATTTCCACATTTCATTTAATGATATAAAAACTGCGGACAATATCTGTCATGATGTAACCAAAGAGAATGATCTGGCCGATATTCTAAGATACTTTATTGGCGGCGTCATTAAGCATGCCAAAGGCCTCACCCCCTTTCTGGCGCCAACGGTCAATTGCTATAAGCGGTATCAGCCGGATTCCTTTGCCCCCATTTACATCGGCTGGGGATATGACAATCGAACGACCTATATCCGGGTCCCCCAGGAACGGGGCAAGGCCACCCGAATGGAAATCCGCGCCGGATCAGCCGCTGCTAATTCGTATCTGGCCCTAGGTGCGATTTTGGCTGCCGGGCTGGATGGGATAAAAAATAAGATTGAGCCGCCAGAAGTGGTTACCACCGACCTCTATCATGATGTAAAAAAACAGCAGGATAAGGTGCCCAACAGCTTATTTGCGGCGTTAAAGGCGCTGGACGAAGACAGCTGGTTAACCGAACACGTGGGAAAAGAGCTGGTGGATGTTTTTACCTCGCTTAAACGAAAAGAAATTGAAGAATATAAAAAATATGTCACCGACTGGGAGTGGGACACCTACTCTTACCATATTTAAAGGACATCGGAAAAAGCAGCAAAACTCACGACCGTTGGAGCGTGATAAAAAGGAGAAAAACAATGTGTGGAATAGCGGGAATTATTAGTAAACAACCAATAGACATTTCATCGAATCTATTGGGAATGCTGGGTTTGATTCAGCATCGGGGCCCGGATGCCAGTGGGATTGCCATTTTCCCGAAAGATGAGCAGGTTACCTTACGAATATCGATGAATAAGGAAGAACGGATTGGAGAAATTCGGGATCTGATTGGAAACTATGGAAAAATTAAAAATGAACGATTGATTTCCGCTGGAGAGAGTATTCCCATGGCAGAGTATCTTCTGGAAATGGATGATGACAAACTAAAACCCCTGCATTTTGCCATTAATGGGGTTGAGGGTTTAGCCGTTCATTCGCTGGGTGATGGCATTAAGGTTTACAAGGAAGGCGGGCATTTAAAGAACCTGCGCGACAAACATCAGATCGAAATGCAGAATTGTCGCCACGGCATTGGCCATGTGCGCATGGCCACCGAAAGTGTGGAAGATATCAATGCGGCGCATCCCTTTGTGTCCCCTTTTTATCCGGAGCTGGCGCTAGTCCATAATGGTCAGTTTACCAATTATTTTAAAATGCGGCGGTTTCTGGAATCAAAGGGTGTTAAATTTAAAACCATGAATGATTCCGAAGCGGCCAGTCATCTGATTGCCTATGCCATGAGCATTAACGGCGGTAATCTGGAAGCGGCTTTAAATGACGCGGCGGATCAATTAGATGGGATTTACTGTATTATCGCAGCCACCGAAAGTCAGATTGGTTTTGTTAAAGACAAGCTGGGAATTAAGCCCCTGCTGCTGGTGGAATCCGACGATTATATTATGCTAGGTTCCGAACAGATCGAATTTTCAGCGGTGAGTGAGGATCTCTTTGCCGAAGAAATGGAACCGGGGGAGGTGCGCGTATGGAATATTTAGATCTGGCCAAGGTAGAAAATGAAAAAGTCAATGTTCTGATTAAGGATAAACTTAAAGAAAGCAATGAACTGGTACTAAAAAATGTCAATTCGATGCACAATATCTGCGCCGGTTTATCAGGCGACTGCCAGGTAACCATCGAAGACAGCACCGGGTTGTATACTGGTAGTTTTTTAGAAGGACCGACCCTCCGGATTAAGGGTAATGTCGGCTGGTATGCCGGGGATGACATGATGTCCGGCGAATTGATTGTTGAAAAAAACACCGGTTGCAATATTGGGGCCTACATCAATGGCGGTACGATTGTCATTTATGGCAATACCGGCAGCCGGGTAGGCTATGGCATGAAGGGCGGTAACATCATCGTCTGCGGCTCAGCCGGAAGATGGGCCGGGGTGATGGCCATGGGCGGTGACCTGATCATTCTGGGGGCGCTGGGCAAAGAATGCGGCGAATCGATGTATTCCGGAAAGATCTTCACCCGCGATCCTGAAGCGGAATCGAAAATGGGCGGGAATGTTTTTTACGACACCATTACCGCCGCCGAAACAGAAAAGCTGGATCATTTATTTAGCCAATATGAGATTGCCGCCGATGGAAAAGATTTTCACGTGATCCGGCCGGTGCTCAGTGGCAGACACGAGTACGCGTTATTTAAACCGGATTTAAAACCGGAGCTGGCCAAAAAATATTTCGTAAAGAGAGGTTAAGGATCATGGCAGATAAAAAACAAGTAACCATCCATAATGCTCCAAAGGCAACCTGGAATAAGGAGACCCTATCAGAAATTGACTACAAGGCCACCAATGGAAAATATCGGATCCGCGGTTGCGGTTCACCCCGACCGATGCCGAAATTTGATGATCTGATGATTTTGCCCTCGCAGCTGACCCGGATGCCCATCGATACCTATCGGGAAGATTGCGAAACCCGAACTGTACTGGGGGCCCGATTTGCTAAAAAACCACTCATTATCGAAACCCCGGTGATGATTGCCGGGATGTCTTATGGGGCGCTCAGCAAAGAAGCCAAAATCGCTCTGGCCAAGGCCACCAAGCTCGTGGGAACGGTGATCAGCAATGGCGAAGGTGGCATTTTACCCGAAGAACTGGAAAATTCTTACCGTCAGTCGGTTCAGATTCTAGCCAGTCGGATGGGCTTTACCCGTCGAAATATGGAAGTGGCCGATATGCTGGAAGTGCTTTATGGCATTGGTGCCAAACCAGGACTGTCTGGTCATTTAATGGGTGAAAAAATCAGTGAAGAAATTGCTGAGGTCAGAAAAATTCCGATTGGGATTGATCTTCATTCCCATCCTCGGGCTGGGGATGCCTTTGGGGCCGATGATATGGTGGTTAAAATGCAGCAACTCCGGGAAATGACCGATTGGGAAACCCCGATTTTTTGCAAAATAGCGGCTGGCCGGGTGCGAGATGATATAAAAATCGCCATCAAGCTGGGCTTTGACGGCATTATTTTGGATGGCTGCAGTGCCGGAACCGGTGCTGCCCCAGTGATGGCGACCGATCACCTGGGCATCCCAACGATGCCCGCTCTGGTTGCGGCGGTCAGAACTCTGGAAGAAATGGGTGTCAAGGAAGAAATGAGCCTGATTGTCTCCGGCGGGATTACCAATGGCGCTGATCTCGCCAAGGCATTGGCCATTGGTGCCGATGCAGTGGCGATTGGGACCGCCGCCATGGTAGCGATGGGCTGTCGGGTTTGCATGAACTGTCAGACCGGAAAATGTGCCTTTGGCATTGGTACCCAGGACCCCGAACTGCGCCAGAATCTGGATGTTGATGAAGCCGCTGAGCGGGTGGCCAATTATATTAAAGCGATTACCGCCGAAGCGGTGCTGCTGGCCAAATCCGCGGGCAAAACCAAGCTTAAAAATCTCGAACGGGAAGACCTTCGGGCCTTGACTCTGGAAGCTTGTGCGATGACCGGAATCCCCCTGGTGGGCAGTGATCTGGTGATTGGCAAAGGATTTGGTTTTTCCGCTGATAACGGTCTATAAGAGTTGAAAACAGGAGGCAAGAACGTGCGTATTGAAGAGCATCCCATATTGGGGAAAATAGCAAAAGGAGAGAAGGTCATCTTTGAGTTTGATGGCAAACCCTTAGAAGGTTATGCCGGGGAACCGATTGCCGCCGCATTGCGGGCGGCCGGGGTGATGACCCATCGGCATACCCAGAAATATGGAAAGCCCCGGGGGATCTTCTGTGCCATCGGCCGGTGTACCGACTGTGTGATGATGGTGGATGGAAAGCCCAATGTGAGAACCTGTGTCACCCCGTTATCTGCCGGAATGAAGGTACAAACTCAAGATGGTGTGACCGCAAAAGAATCCAACTAGGAGAAGAGCAAAATGAAACGAGTAGAACTGATCGTAATCGGCGGCGGTCCAGCGGGTTTGAGTGCTGCCATTGAAGCCGCAAAAAGCGGTCTTAAAGTGGTGGTCTTTGATGAAAATGCCAAACCCGGCGGACAGCTGTTTAAACAAATACATAAATTTTTTGGCTCAAAAGAACATAAGGCCAAGGTAAGAGGCTATAAAATTGGCCAGGAGCTGTTGGCAGAAGCTGAAGAAACGGGTGTTGCGGTAGTCCTGGACGCAACCGTAATTGGAATTTATGAAGGCAAAGAAGTTACCGTGATGGTGGGCGATGCGATCGAGCATTACAAGGGTGATGCCCTGATTGTGGCCACCGGTGCTTCGGAAAACATGGTCACCTTTCCCGGTTGGACCCTGCCGGGGGTGATTGGGGCCGGAGCCGCTCAGACGATGATGAATTTGCATGGGGTTAAGCCTGGTGAAAAAGTACTGATGCTGGGCTCGGGCAATGTCGGTCTGGTGGTCAGCTTTCAACTGCTGCAGGCCGGTTGTGAGGTGGTGGCGCTAGTGGATGCGGCCAAACAGGTCGGTGGCTACGGCGTTCATGCCGCCAAGGTCGCCCGCTGCGGGGTGAACTTTTATCTTTCCCACACCATTGTTAAAGCCGAAGGTGACGACAAGGTGGAAGGGGTCATCATTGGTGCCGTTGATGAAAACTGGCAGCTGATTCCCGGCTCAGAAAAACATTTTGAGGTGGATACCATTTGTCTGGCAGTGGGATTATCACCGATGTCCCAACTCTTAAAGGTAGCCGGATGTGCGATGATTGAGGATCCTAAACGGGGTGGCACTGTTCCGGTGATCGATGAGCGGGGCGAAACTACCATCAAAGGTATTTTTGCCGTCGGGGATGTATCCGGCATTGAAGAGGCCAGCTCGGCCATGATTGAAGGACGTATTGCCGGGGCGGCGGCCGCCAATGCCCTGGGCTACCTGTCAAATGAAGATTTCAAAGATCGGCACAAAACCGGCGAAAAGGCCTTAGATGCTTTACGGCAGGGCATGTTCGGGCCGGAAAACAAAGGCAAAAAAGATTTGACTCTAACCGAAGAAGGGCTGTTATTATCCCAATCGCTGCTTCAAAAAGGGTATTTGGAGGAGCAAGAGATGGGGGCCTATCCCGGGGTGAAAACAGAAATCAAGGGTATTCATCCGGTGATTGAATGTACCCAGAATATTCCTTGTAATCCCTGTCAGGATGCTTGCGTGAAAGGCTGCATTAAGATTGGCGCAAACATCACGGCCCTTCCGGTTGTTGATACGCAGTTGGCTTGTACCGGCTGTGGGATGTGTGTGGCGGCCTGTTCGGGTCAGGCCATCTTTTTAGTGGATGATCACAGCGAACCGGGCTATGCGGCCATTACCATTCCCTATGAATTTTTGCCCCTGCCGGAAAAAGGGGCAATTGGTAAAGCCCTGGATCGCAGCGGCACCGAAGTCTGCCAAGCTGAGATTGTCGGCATAAAAAGTGCCAAAGTCATGGATCACACCAGTCTTTTGACCATGAAGGTGCCGGCTGAGATGGCCATGAAGGCCCGATTTTATAAGGCAATAGGGTGATTTTAATGAAAAAAATAATGGATCGTTCAATCGATTTGGGTGAGTTCCTCCCGCAAGCAGATGACGAGATGATTATTTGCCGTTGTGAAGAGGTAACCAAAGGAGAAATCAGGCAAGCCGTCCACGATGGGATGCTAACCTTAACCGAAATCAGACGCTATCTAAGAACTGGCATGGGCTTATGTCAGGGGCAAACCTGTGGCAAGCTGGTTAAAAATATCGTGGCCCGCGAATTGGGGATTGCCCCGGCGGAACTGGAAAGTGCCGTTTCCCGGGCCCCGGTCAGACCGGTGGAAATGCGGGTACTGGGAAATGAAGGACTGGAAAATGAAGTGCTGACAGGAGGTGGCGGGCATGTCTAATTGTTCGGATGTCTTAATTATCGGCGGTGGCGTGATTGGTTGTGCAACCGCCTATTACCTGGCTCAAAAAGGTGTGTCGGTAACAGTACTGGAAAAAGCCCAGATTGGCGAAGGGGGTTCCAGCCGAAACGGCGGTGGCGTTCGTCAGTCGGGTCGCGATCCCCGGGAATTGCCGCTGGCCATCAAGGCGGTGAAAAACCTCTGGCCGACTCTTTCCGAAGAACTGGGAATGGATGTTGAGTATTATAAAAAAGGTAATCTGCGGTTAGCCAAAACCGCCGGCCATATCAAAATTTTAGAAGGTCTGACCGAGCGGGCGGTGGCCAAGGGGCTGGATGTCAGGATGATTGACGCCAAGGAGGTTCGGGATATCTGCCCCTACTTGTCCGATGAGGTGATTGGCGCCAGCTGGTGTGATACCGATGGCCACGCCAACCCGATGTTGACAACCCTGGCCTATTATAAAAACGCCAGAAGACTGGGCGTGCGTTTTATTACCGGTGAAAACGTGGTTGAAATCCGCAAAATAAAGGGCGTAGCCCGACAGGTAATTACCGCAGACAATGTCTATGAGGCCCCGCAGATTATTCTGGCTGCGGGTTATGAGAGCCGCGCCATTGCCAATACCATTGGCATCGATATTCCGATGAATCGGGTGCTACTCGAAGCCCTGGTGACCGAGCCTCAGGTGAAAATGTTTGAGCAGATGCTGGGTACCGCCGAAGCTGATTTTTACGGTCACCAAAGCACTCATGGGTCCTTCGTTTTTGGGGGAACTTCGGGGATGGATGCTTATACCTCAGACTTCGACGTGCCGGTTAACAACAGTCGGACGGCTTCCTGTATTTGTCGGGGCATTATGAACTATTTCCCGATCTTATCAGAAGCCAAAATTGTCCGAACCTGGGCCGGCTGGATTGACGAATGCGCCGACCATGTGCCGGTGATCAGCTTTGTCGAAGAGGTACCGGGTTTAATTCTGGCCTGCGCCTTTACCGGCCATGGCTTTGGCATTTCGCCGATGGTGGGAACCCTCTTGTCAGAAATGGTGGTGGATAAAGAACCATCGATCGATTTAAGTGAACTACGTTATAACCGATTCAAAACTAAAATATAAGGAGAAAATTATGGAGTTAAAACGAACCAATTATTCATCAGGAGCGCCGCTGGAAGATAAGGCGGGCTACAGTCGAATTGTAAAAGTGGGACCCTTTGTTTATGTGGGCGGTACCACTTCGGTGCAGCCGGACGGCACCGTCTACGGTGAAGGTGATCCCTATGCTCAGACCAAATATGTGCTGGAAAAATTGCTCAAATTAATGGATAAAGCTGGTTCTAAAGCCAGTGAGGTGGTAAAGGTGAAGGTTTACGCCACCGATATGGGTCATTGCGGTGAGATTGTCCGGGCCTATTCTGAATTTTTCAAGGATATTCGCCCCTTATGCACCGTGGTGGGGACATCGGGCTTAAACCGGCCCACTCAGCTGGTGGAAATTGAATTAGACGCCGTTATTGGTGCTACGCTTTAGTTAGAGTCCGCTGATGTTTTGGGTTGATCGACCTTATTAGTTTAAATAAATATAAAAGCAAAAGGCGGGCATTTTAATAGAATGTTCGCCTTTTTGTTAAGATCGGATAAGTGCTATAATAAAAAGAAAATTGTTCGACAGGAGCGTTAAAATGAGCTATCTTTTTTCATATGGAACCCTAAAAAATGAACTGATACAACAAAAAATATTTGGCAGAGTGCTTAATAAAAGACACGGCGTGCTAGAAGGATTCTGTATAAAAGGTGATATCGACGGTTTTTATCATCTCGCCCCCGGATCGGGATTTGTTCCAGGAATGCTCTTGGAGGTGACGAAAGCAGACTTATTACGAGCCGACCAATGGGAAGAAGTTCCAGTTTACGAACGGGAAGAGGTGATTGTGATGGTGGATCAGAAACCACAAACAGCCTGGGTTTATTTTAAAGACTTGATTACTCAGGAAATACCTCTTGATTTGACTGAGTCACCAGCTTGTCTTTGTAAAGAAGAACTGGAAGCACTGATTGATGGGTTTTGTAGCGTCAGGGATGAACAGCTTCCCTTTGGCGATTTGTATTTGTTGATCCTCGGTGAAATAACAAACCCCTTATTATATGGTAAAATGGCTGAATTTAAGTCACCCATCAGAGACTATTTTTGCGAGAAGATTGGCCGGGCAGCTAAAAGTCTGGGTGATATGGTGGTAGTCTATCAGGACTATCCCGTGAAATTCAATATCTATTGGCTGGAGTCGGATTTAAAAAAGGGGTGGTTTTTGTGTGTCATGCCAGTGATCTTGGGACAGCCGGCGTTTTTTTTGGAGAACTTTGAAAAGACGTTATCGGAGTTTTCAAAAAAAAGAGGGATCGCGGTGGTCGGCAAAACCAGAGGGCATCTCTTTTCATGTAAGACCTGGAGAAACAGCTCAGGAATTCAAAAATATTTGATGCCAGAGCTGTTTAATTATAATTATCGGATGCGCATTGAGAAAGAAGTTGCATGTTTATCTTTGGTTATCACCAAAATGATCGAGGACAGAAGGCAAATCGCTAATAAAAAAAGATTTTAAATAATTTTATTTTTCAAAATAATTATGTTATTTATAAAAAAAGCGGGTAAAAAGAGTAATGTAATCTATTACTGTGTAATTTTACGCTAATCGGAGTGTGATGTACACAGAAACAATTCTCTTGAAAGGAGGAATAGTGAAGTGAAAAAAATGTCGAAATTGATGGCTTTGTTGCTGGTTGTGGTAATGGTGTTGATGCTTGTACCTGCGTCAGCATTTGCCGAAGAAGTGGTGGAAGAACCAACCCTGGTGGTATTAGAAGTTGAGGGTGCCCCAGTTGATGAGGTGCTAAATACTGCGGTTGAAGAACCCGTCGTCGAAGAACCAGTAGCTGAAGAAGCGGTAGTCGAAGAAGAATCGGCTGCAGTGGAAGAGCCAGTGGTTGAAGCAGCAGAAGTTCCGGTTGCGCAAGTACCTGTTGTGGATGAGCCAGTGGTTGAAACACAGGCAGCTGATGTCGGAACCATTGAAGTCAAAGCAGTTCCAGCATTAGGTTTATGGAGAGACGCGGTGACATTCATTGATGTGCTTCTTAACACTGTCGGTGCAGACTACTCTTACGATGCAGTCACGAATGCCTTGACACTGAACAACTTTATTGGAAAACAGCTTGTTGCAGCCGATATGGGAAGTAATTTCTCCATGATTATAAACGGAACAAACATCATTGCAAACGATACCGGCAGTGCCATTGAAGTCGTTGGAGACTTGACAATGGGTGGACCTGGCGAAATAATGGCTATTGGTTCAACAAGAGCGATTCGTGTAACAGATGGCGATCTCGTGCTTAATGATGGCGATTATGAACTGTTCGCCATGAGTGACATGGGCGACGTTGCAGCCGTTGATGTTGTAAACGGCGATTTAATTATTAATGATGGTTGGGTTGATGCAACTGCAATCAACACAGGAACCGGTGGAGCCTGGGGACTTTGGGCTGACAATGACGTTATGATCAACGGCGGCGATGTCGATGTCATTACCGAATCAATCAGCGGTCGAAGCATGGGTATTGGAGCTGGCGATGATATCATTGTCAAAGGCGGATACACAACGGTTAAATCGACCACCGAAACAGGTATGGCTAATGCATTACATGCAGACAGCTGGGTTGTAATCCGAGATGGTATCCTGGATTTAACTGCTGTCGGCGGTGTTAATCCGTTAGCAATCTATGCTGGTGATGGCGTCTACATCAGTCCTGCTTACGGCGATGTAGATCTTAGTGCATCTTCTTTGTATCTTGAACCATATTATGCAAAATACACAAAATCTGACAATCCCAAAACGGGTGCCCAGGACATGGGACAAGACGCTTTAATGGCTATAATGGGACTATTGGCACTGATGGGGATGGCATATCTGATCAGCAAAAAAGAAATCAAAGCATAGACATAATATTCAAAAAAACAGTGCATCAGATTAAAACCAGTGTTTTTATCTGAGCTGACGTGTTATTAAAAAAGAACTCCGATTTCGATCGATTCGTAAAGAAACGATCCGAAAAAGGGGTTCTTTTTAGTTTAGCTAAAAAAACAACATCCGGAATTGTTTAATAAAATGATTAAAAAAGGATTTGTTATGATTAGGACAGATCCTTTTTTGAGGGCACCCGATTGTAAACAAAAAAGTTTAATTAAAACAGGAAACAGTTAAATTGGGGGAGAATTTGTGTTATTATGTGAAAAAACAGACAGTTTTTAGACAAAGGGTATATAATAAGTTAATGCCATAGTTGTTAAGAAAGAGATAACTGAAAGGGTAAGATCACATGAAAGACAGTTTCTATAAATCTGTTGTTGAACACTCACCGGTGGGGTTTGCTTATCATAAGATTGTCTGTGATGAAGCGGGGAAGCCCTGTGATTACGAATTCATTGAAGTTAACAAGGCCTTTGAAAGGCTGACAGGCCTCATTGGCGCAGCCATCATCGGGAAACGCATAACCCAGGTTTTACCTAATCTTTTAGAGGACACATTTGATTGGATTGGGTTTTATGGTGAGATTGCATTACACGGTGGGGAAAAAGAGTTTGAACAGTTTGCCGCCGCCCTTGATATCTGGTGTCGGGTTACCGCATATAGCCAGGAGAAAGGATATTTTGCAACTCATTTTGTTGACATCTCAAAAGAAAAGAAGCAAATGGCGGAATTGAATAATTTTTTTGAATTGAACTTGGATTTTTTGTGCATCGCAGACATGGAAGGCTATTTTTTAAAGACGAATAAGGCCTGGGAAGAAGTATTAGGTTATACCCATGAAGAATTGACCCGAACAAAATATTTGGATTTTGTTCATCCTGATGATCTCTTAATTACCCGGGAGGTAATGAACAAACTAAATGAACAGAATCCGGTGATTAATTTTACAAATCGATACCGTGCCAAGGATGGAAGTTATCGCTGGATCGAATGGAGTTCCCGGCCTCAGGGTAGACTGATATATGCGGCGGCAAGGGATATCACCGATCGGAAAAAATTGGAACAAAGTCTGGAAAAACGAATGTTGGAACTAACCAGACCACTCGAAGCAGAAGTCGATATTAATTTTGAGGAACTGATCAACTTGGAAGATATTCAAAAACTGCAGGATGAGTTTTCGGATGCAACAGGGGTAGCGTCATTAATCACCGCTATCGATGGGAAACCAATAACAAAAACCTCGAATTTTACCCGGCTTTGTCAGGATGTTATTCGCAAAACCGCAAAAGGTAGTGCAAATTGTCAAAAGTCGGATATGGTTATTGGCGCCTATTCGGAAGAGGGTCCCATTATCAAAAGCTGTTTAAGCGGCGGCTTATGGGATGCCGGGGCGGCCATTACTGTTGGTGGCAGGCATGTGGCTAATTGGTTAATTGGTCAGGTCCGGGATGAAAGGCTAAAAGAAGAACAACTGGCTGCCTATGCCCGGGAAATTGGGGCCGATGAAACAGAAGCAGTACGAGCGTTTCGGGAAGTTCCACAAATGTCTTTCCAGCAATTTGAAAAAATAGCAAAACTACTTTATACAATTGCCAATCAGTTGTCAAATCTGGCTTTTCAAAATCTGCTTCAGGCCCGTTTTATCAATGAAAAAAGGCGAATAGAAGAAGAAGTGCTCTATCTTAGCTATCATGATTATTTAACCGGGCTTTATAATCGCAGGTATTACGAACAGGCACTAAAAAACCTTGATAAAAAAGAAAATTTGCCCCTAACCCTGTTGATGGGTGATGTTAATGGTTTAAAACTGGTTAATGATACCCAGGGACATCTAATGGGAGATGAGCTGCTCAAAAAGACAGCTGAAGTTATTCGTCAGGTGTGTCGAAAAGACGATATTATTGCCCGGTTGGGCGGGGATGAGTTTATTGTCATTTTACCCAAAACTGACGGCAACAAGATCGATCAAATCATCGCTAGAATGAAAAAATTAGTTGCGAAGGAAAAAATTGGCGGACAGGACCTATCCATAGCTTTTGGATATGAAACTAAGCAAAAAGAAGAAGAGGATATCGAAGGAATTTTTAAACAGGCAGAAGATAATATGTACTGCCACAAACGATGTGAAAGTACGGTCAGAAGAAGGTAATAAAAAAGAAACCCACCGTGAAAAAACGGTGGGTTTCTATTACTTAAGAGTAGCATTTATTTATTATAGATGGGTGATTTTATAGCTCTAAATGGCGTGGATAGGTATAATCGGCTTCCATATTCAAAAAGGTGTAACCTTCTTCCTGGAGCGTTTCTATCACAACTGACATGGCTTCCCGGCTGGACGATTTGAGTTCGGCGTGGGACAAAACAACCGAAACATCGTGTTGCCGGCAACTTTCAATAATTTTTTGAGCAATCACATCACTTGGTGGCGGATCGGCGCAGCCATCGCCGGAAGAAACATTCCAGTCACTATAATTATAGCCCCGGTCTAAGATACCTTGAATACAGGCTTCGTTAGAATTCATTGACCCACCTGGAAAACGGAAAATACGGCTGGTATTGTCTTGAACGGTTATCTTCTTCTGGAATTGATCCAGTGCATCGACGTCAGCAAAAAACGCTTCTGGCGTATCATAGAGACCGTAGTCGTGGCTACTGGTATGATTGGCCAGGGTATGGCCTTCATCCACAATGCGGCGATACATGTTTTTGGCATGATCATTGTCGTGAAGGGTTGTAAAGAAGGTTCCTTTTATATTGTAGTCAGCGAGGGTATCTAAAAGCTCTCCGGTATCGTCGCTGGGACCATCATCGAAGGTTAGAAAGACCACTTTGATTCCGTCAGTATCTCCGCTTCGAAGACGAGATTTTATATCAGCGAAGGGATCTGCATTATTCACCTGTGGTGGCGGATCGGCCTTGATATTTTTGTTGGTTGTATTGTTTGTGGTTTCTGATTTTGGCGCATTGGTTTCCGACGAATTAGCAGAAGAAGTCTGGAGGATTTGTGCTTGAGAGTGGAAAGCCGCGGCCATTTTTGTCATTAAAAAAAATAAGGACATCATAATCATTACGATCAGAATAAGACTCAAAACAGATAATGTCAGGAATCGGGGCATGTTTTTTACTCTTAATTTTGAAGAGGAGTTCTTTCTCATTGCGACCTCAGTTTTTTTTCAATCAGGTTAAAGTGCCAGCATCATCGATGCTGACCTGCCAATAACTAATTGTAGCAGAAAATGAACTTAATGTGCAATTGATTTCTCGCATTTTTACAGAAATTTAAAACGCGTCTGCATCCAAGGCCTCAGAATTGTGATTTTAATATCGTAAAGAATTAAGTCAGTCTGGTAAGATAAAACGAGTTCAAAAATAAACAAGGTAATTAATAATTGGTTGAATTTAAACTAAGCTTATGATAGCCTATCTTTTATTTGAAGGAGATGCTTATGAACATCAACGTAGTGATTAATCAGATGTTGGAGCTGTTTATAATTCTGACACTTGGCTATATTTCAGCAAAACGAAAGATTGTCAGCCCGAAATTCGGAGCCCAGCTTTCTAACTTTATTTTAAGCATTACCCTGCCATGTATGATGTTAGCTTCGGTGGCGTCAATGCCTAAGGATACAGATCATAAAGAGGTCGTAATGATGTTTGTAATTGCAATTCTTTTTTATATAGTGATGCCGTTCATTGCCTATTTTATTACAAGAATACTGCTAGTAAAGAAAGAAGACCGTCATTTATACATGTATATGACGATATGGTCTAACGTGGGTTTTATGGGTTTTCCGGTGATTGCATCAATTTTTGGTGCTGGTGCGATTTTTTATGCCACTATCTTTAATCTTATTTTTAATGTCAGCAACTTTACCCTTGGGATCATGCTGATGTCAAAGGAAGGAAGAAAAGCACTGGATGTAAAAAAATTTTTGTCCCCGGGAATAATGGCATCAATTGCATCAGTGATCATGTTTAGTCTCAAATTGCAACTCCCGGTGCTACTCAATGATACCGCAAAAACAGTTGGCAGTACCACGTCAGCTTTGGCTATGATTGTCATTGGCATCGCATTAGCAGAAATTCCGATTAAAAGTGTTTTTACGGAGATTCGGCTTTATCCTTACGTGATTATTAAGCAGATTCTGCTGCCTTTATTTGCCTGGATAGTATTAAAAAATGTGATTGTGAACCCTTATTTACTTGGAATTGTGATTGTGATTATTGCCATGCCCGTGGCAACATCGACCGTTCTTTTTGCCAACCAATATGAAAATAACGTTTGCCTGGCAACCAAAGGTGTATTTATTACGACCCTGGCATCAGTTGTTACCATTCCAATGATCAGTTATCTGTTGATGTAAGGCATTAAAATAAGTCAGTAAATTAACAGATGATAAATTTAAATATATTTAAGTGGCAGGGTATCAATTGTTATTTGAGAAAAGGCTATATTTATACGAAACAATATGCTAGAATAGTTAATAATTTAGTGGGAACTAAGAATAATTCTCACAGAAACCGGAGAAAATTTAAAATGGAATTAACAGAAGTATTAGATTTGGCAGACAAAAGCGGTTTTAGCCGAGCGGCGGAACTAAAGGTATCAACGATTGATTTAAATCCCCAGGTAAGACAAATGTGTGCTGATAATAAATGTAAAATTTATGATACCAATTGGGCATGTCCGCCGGGGTGTGGAACCTTGGACGAATGTGGTAAAAAGGTTAATAACTATCAGTATGGTGTGATTCTCCAAACGACTGGAGAATTGGAAGATAGTTTTGATTTTGAAGGCATGGAAGAAATTAAGGAAAAGCACAATGTGAGCTTTGATCAACTGGTGAATGCATTGTTTGACAAAAAAGCCGATATGCTTCCCTTGGGAGACGGCTGTTGTTCCTTATGTAAAAAATGCACCTATCCGGATGAAGCCTGTCGTTTCCCCGAAAAGGCCTTCTCATCCATGGAAGCCTTTGGGATTCTCGTCAGTGATTTGTGTAAATTAAATAATCTGGAATATTACTACGGACCGAATACGCTTACCTATGTGGGCTGCATATTATTTAATTAGCATATTGTTTAAGTAGATAGGTAGGTGAGCAAAGATAAAAAGTGCTCCTGATCTGAATAAGCAGATCGGGAGCACTCTTTTACGTTGTTTGCGCGTGCCGTTTGGGAGATAGAAACCAAATTGTTGGTTTAGTAAATGAAACCAGTTTCCTAATTAGTAAAAATGACAAAATTTATAAATAAAGGTTGACATAAACATTAAATTGATTTAAAATTTGTTTAGGTTGCGGTGTGTAGCCTGGTGACAAAAGAATCAGAGAAAATTTTGGGGCACCAAGTGTAATCGATATCAGGCTGCAAAAACGATTAGCGTTTAAATCATCGTTTTCGTTATGGTTTTACCTGAAAGCCCCTGAAAAAGAAGAACAATTAACCGTTCTCGCTCACACTGGCGGGAATCGTTAATGGAACTGATATCGTATTTCGATATCATCAATAAATAATCAAACAGGAGGAAAAAAACATGTCAAAAATTGAAGAAGTTAAAGCAAAGGTTGAAGCAGGAAAGTCTAAATTAGTACCAGGGCTGGTACAGGAAGCCCTTGATGAAGGCAGTGCACCAGGTGAAATTCTCCAGGCGATGGTCGATTCCATGGGTGTTGTTGGGGACAAATTCTCTTCTGGCGAAATTTTTGTTCCAGAAATGCTCATCGCTGCCAAAGCCATGTCAAAAGGGGTTGAGGTCTTAAAACCACTGATGGCTGGTGACGGCTCTGCCTCTCTGGGTACTTGTGTTATCGGTACCGTGGCTGGGGATCTTCACGATATTGGCAAAAATCTGGTATCGATGATGATCGAAAGTGCTGGGTTCGATATGGTTGATTTGGGTGTTGATGTACCGGCTGATACCTTCGTTTCCGCCGTTAAAGACAATGACAATGTGAAAATTGTCGCGTGCTCGGGTCTTCTGACCACCACCATGCCCGCCTTAAAAGAAGCCGTAGCAACGGTAAAAGCAGCTTGCCCGGATGTAAAAGTTATTGTTGGTGGAGCCCCGGTAACACCGGAATATGCCGCCGAAGTTGGTGCTGACGGCTATGCACCAGATGCTGGCAGTGCCGCTGTCAAAGCCAAAGAACTGGTATCGGCATAATAAGAATTAATAATTTGCCATAGGGTCCATTTATAATTGTTTAAACCAAAATACAGGAGGCTTAAAAATGTTAACAAAACGACAAAACCTATTAGAAACGATCAAAGGTGGAAATCCCGATCGATTTGTAAAACAATATGAGTTTATGAATCTTATCATGGAAGCGCCGCTGGGTGCGATGGTTGGTCCTGGACAAACAATCAAAAATGGTTGGGGAATTACCTTTACCTGGCCGGAAGGGCAATTGGGAGGATTTCCAGTCCATGATGATGAACATAAGGTATTAAAGGATATTACTGACTGGAAAAATCAGGTTAAAGCACCTACGGTTGAAACTTCTGATGAGGCTTGGGCGGCAGCGGTTGCACACGCCAATGCTGTTGATCGAAATGAAGAGTTCGTAACGGCCTTTGTGGCACCAGGAATCTTTGAAATGACCCATCATTTGATGAGCATGGAAGATGCGCTGATGGCCTTGTATGAAGAGCCAGAGGATATGCATGATCTGATTGACTATCTGGTTGAGTATGAACTGGCATATGCCAAAGAAATGATTAGCCGTCTTCATCCGGATTGTATTTTCCATCATGATGATTGGGGTAGTCAGATTTCTTCTTTCGTTTCGCCGGAAATGTTTGCGGAGTTCTTTGTACCGGCCTATAAAAAAATCTATGGTTATTATAAAGACAATGGTGTTGAACTGATTGTTCATCATAGTGACTCTTATGCTGCGAATCTGGTACCAGCCATGATTGAAATGGGAATTGACATCTGGCAGGGTGTCATGACGACCAACAACGTACCGGAGTTGATTAAAAAATACGGTGGTCAAATTTCCTTTATGGGCGATATTGATAGTGGCGTTGTCGACTTCCCTGGCTGGACTCCCGAGATCATTTTTGAAAAAACGAAAGAAGCCTGCGAGCGGTGCGGAAAACTTTATTTCATTCCCGGAGCAAGCCATGGTTTGAATTTTGGTTGCTTCCCGGGTGTTTATGAATCTAATGACGAAGCCATTGACAAAATGAGTGCGTTAATGTTTTAAAGATCCTGAAAATAAATAAAGTCAATAAACTAAAGCGAAACATAAAACCGCCGGAACAATTGTTCCGGCGGTTTTGATTTTTTGTGTTTTATTTGAAAGATGCGGTCGGGTTGCCATTATCAAGTTTCAGGGTGATTTCAGAAACTGAGAATAAATCGATTTTTGACCATTCAAAGGTTGTTCCCTCCGAATCAGCAATCATCAGATCCCAGTATTGTTCTTCTACCTCTGAATCGAAGACAATATCGGTAGTACTTCCGGTTGGCAAGGTATCGGTTGTTAGGATATCCTCGCCCCAGCTTTCTTCACCGGTTGGGGAAACAAAGACAGCGTAAATTTCAATCCCGGTTTCATTGACAATGGTGAAATCCTGGGAATAAACGGTATCTTTGTCAGTGGATGAAGAATCATTCGCTGCGGATGAACTGCCACAACCTGCGAAAATAAACACCGATAAAGCAAAAACCATGAGTACACTAAAAAATTTCATTCTTTTCATTTTTAACACCTCTTAAATAAATTTATGTTAGAACTATCATACCAACAAATAGTTTTGAGAACAATTCAATTTCACGAACAAAAACAGGGTTTCACGCCACAATTATGTTGCAAACAAATTGTTAAATAAGCTTCAATATGATAAAATTAGTAAAAATAGTTGATGATGAGTGGTCAGATGGAGGATAGCGTGGTTTATATCGCAGTTTGTGAAGATGAATTTGAGTATCAGAAAAAAATTAATCATTTCATAAATAATTACGGAGTTAGCAATGGTTGCGACTTTGAAATCACTTTCTTTTCTACGGCTGAAGATTTTTGGGAAAGTTTTCAGGCTAGCTATTTTAATATCATCTTTCTGGATATTTACTTAGAAAATGGTAACGGCATTGAAATTGGAAAGGAACTTAGAAGTCTGGGGGAGGATTGCCAAATTGTATTTATTACCTCAAGCAGAGACTATGCAATTGAAGGGTTTGAGTTAAAAGCACGACACTACATCATCAAGCCGATTTCAGAAGAAAAAATAGTTGAAGCATTAAATCGATGTCTGGCAATGCTAACTGAGGACTGCAAAGCGATTAAAATTCCGGTTGGAAAACTTGAACGCGCGATTCGATTAAAAGATATCATTTATGTGGAAGTTTTCAATAAGGTTTCCATCATTCATACCGCTAATGAAGAAATAAAAACGTATCTGCCCTTAACCCAATTGGAAAGCGTGCTGGGCGGGTCCCCTTTTTTACGCTGTCACCGTTGCAGTATTGTAAACATGAATTGTGTTGAGGACTTTACAACGACTGATTTTATAATGAAAAATGGCGACCGGGTCGGGATACCCAGAAGTAACAGCGTAGCAGTTCGACAGCAGTATCTGGACTTTGTGTTTTCAAAAGTACGAGGTGACATAAGTGCTAAATAGTTATCTTAACATTGCCTGGGGTATTGGTTTGTCGATACTCCCTTATTTTATTTTGGCCTTTATTCCGGTATGGAATCAGCTTCGGTATTCAAAAAAAACGGTTATTACCGCTGGAACCCTGTGTATGCTACTAAACATCGTTTCAGTTATCCTAATTATTGAGTGGGTGCCGGATTGGAACAGTCTGCGCTTTTTTCACAGTGTTGTTTTTTTGCTTCTCTATGTAGGAGTTTACACGGCGGTGGTTAAGGGAACCCCATCAAAGTTGGTGTTTATTGCCTTTCTGGTAAAAAGCTATGCCGATTTTATTGTCAACATGGCCAAGTTTCTGGAGGTTTCTTACCTTACCTATGGTTTGCACAAGGTTTATGTCCAGACCTCCTATTCTTTTTATTTCAACTTGTTTCAATGCGTAATCCTAATGGTGACCTATCCGCTGGTATGGATTTTTTTCAGAAAAAAAATCAGTAAGGTCATGCAGACCCATAACAAAGCATGGCGTTATCTGTGGATTATCCCGATGGTCTACTACATTATCAGCTTGTCATTCGGGGCCATGAATGCAAAACTGATTGCCCAATGGCAGTTTCTGGTGTTTAATACGGTAGCATTTTTGGGATTTTACCTGATTTATTATGTAGTTATTGAAATGCTGGAACAATCCCAGAAAAATATGATTTTAACGGAAAGCAATGAAATCATCAAACAGCAGCTCTTGTTCCAATCAGAATACTATAAAAAATTTGGTGAGTGTATTGAAGAAACCCGGAAAGGTGAACATGATCTGCGGCATCATCTAAACACTGTGCTGGGGCTGATCCAGCAACAGAATGACAACAAGGCTGAAAGATATATTTTCGAACTGTTAGGAAACCGATTGAGCATTTCGGATGTGCTCTACTGCGGGAATGATGCGGTTAATGCGATCCTTAGTTATTATGCCAATATCTGTAAGTCAGAAGCCATTGATTTATTCATTGAAACAATGGTTCCCGGGGATTTGGAAATTGATGAAACGGATTTATGTGTTGTTTTTGGGAATGTGCTGGAAAATGCCCTGGAAGCCTGTCGATGCATCATCTCAGGAGATAAAATTATTAAACTGTCGTCCCAATTTATTGGCAACAAGCTATATATTAGTGTAGACAACCGCTATGCCGGAGAAGTTCACATTAAAAATGGGGTTTTCCTTTCCAACAAAAGAGCGGAAGCTTCCGGCATTGGCATTATTTCGGTGACGGCCATTGCGAAGAAGTATGATGGGGAGGCGCGCTTTGAAGCGGGTGATCAGGAATTCAGGGTTTCTGTAGTTTTGTCCAATCAGGATCACACAAAACAGAGGAAAGCCCGAACCTTACGACCGGTTTTGGATTAAATAATAAGTCTTGTCAGGTCGGTAATTAATCTTTATAATAAATATAACAAAAACGTGGCTTATTTTAGAGCCAAGGTGAAATGGTGATCAGAAACCAGATTGTGTGAAATACGAAAAAAATTAAAAAGGGAGTAATAAATGAGTTTTGAGTTAATCCAGGAAATTCCGTCACCCCGCGAAATTTTTAAAATGATGCCACTGTCCGAAGCGGGTAAAAGAATAAAAGTCCAACGGGACCAAATAATCAGAAATATTTTCGAAGGAAAAGATGACCGTTTTATTTTAATTATTGGGCCCTGCTCCGCAGACAATGAAACGGCAGTAATTGATTATGTGAACCGTCTAAGTGTTATTCAAAAAGAAGTGGAAGATAAGATTGTGATAATCCCACGAATTTATACCAATAAACCGAGAACGACCGGAGAAGGTTATAAGGGAATGCTTCACCAGCCGGATGCCAACAAGAAGGCTAACATGGTAGAAGGGATTAAAGCGATTCGGCAATTGCATATCCGCTCCATTGAAGAAACGGGTTTGTCCTGTGCGGATGAGATGCTGTATCCGGAAAATTATGCCTATCTGGAAGATCTGCTCAGTTATGTGGCGATTGGGGCCCGGTCGGTTGAAAACCAGAAGCACCGTCTCACTGTCTCCGGACTGGAAATCCCGGTGGGAATGAAAAATCCAACCAGTGGCGATATCACCGTGATGCTAAATTCGATTCAGGCCGGTCAGGCAGAGCATACTTTTATCTACCGGGGTTGGGAAGTGAAAACCTCTGGAAATCCCCTGACCCATGCCATTATGCGTGGATCAGTAGATCAGCATGGACGCAATTATCCGAATTATCATTATGAGGATATCATGCACCTGATTAGACTTTATGAAAAACGTGATTTTTCCTGTCCAGCAATTATTATTGATTTAAATCATGCCAATTCCAACAAGTGTTTTGGTGAGCAACCCCGGATCGCCCGGGAAGTACTGCGTAATCGCCATTACGATACCGATTTGAAAAAATATGTTAAGGGTCTAATGATCGAAAGCTATATAGAAGAAGGCAATCAACCGGTTGATGGTGGGGTATACGGAAAATCGATTACCGATTCCTGTCTGGGCTGGAAGGCTTCACATGAGCTAATTCGGACCATTGCAGAAAAAGTATAACAAATAAAAAAAAGTGGCAACGTCGTCAAGCCTTTATTATTAAAGGTCTGACGGCTTTTTTTATGGAAAAATAAGGAGACATCCTGGCTTAGTGACTAAAATAGGGAACGTGGGGTATCTAATAGACAAACCCTATTGTTAAAATGATTGAAAATAGTTGCTGAAAGGGTCATGGAATATGAATAATATCCGTAAACAAAAGATCGACAAAGTGACGGGATTTATCAGAACGTTATTTAGCCACCTGAAAAGGCAAACTGTCAGAATGAAAAATAATGGCGCTGGTTACCAGGATCTTAACGACTTAAAAAATCACTTGTTTTACATAATCACTTTTTATTTTATTTTGTTGGGCCCGGTACTCTTTTTTTATGGCGCCTATTTATTTTATCAAGAAGGCGAGTATGTAACCGCTACTCTTGAATTTTGTCTCTATTTTGTCGCGGTTTTTGTTCTGTTGAACTGGAAAATTAATCTTCGCTTTAAAAAACTGTTCTTCCTGCTGATTTGTTATTTTGTCAGTGTGCTGGTACTTTTTGTGGCTGGACCAATGGGGGCCGGAATGGTGTGTGTAACAGTGGTACTGGTTTTATCGGGATCTTTGCTTGACAGACGTTGGGTGCTGAAATTCATTACTTTTAATCTGTTTACTTTTGTACTCATCACTATTTTGTTGGATCGCGGTTTTTTTAATGAATTTGCCATTGCCGATTACGGTTCGATCTGGCTGATCGTTGCCGTCAGCAGCCAGGTTCTTGGCATTGGTTTATTGTTTATTATTCAAACAATCGATGATGAGCTGGACAAACAGTCAAAAATTGTAGCCAAAGCTAAAGAGAAGCTGGAAATCAGTGAGCAGAAATACCGCTATTTAAGCTATCATGATCACTTGACCGGAGTTTATAATCGACTGTTTTGGGAAGAAGAGCAAAAACGGATTGGTAGCGAGAATCAGCTGCCCATCTCAATCATAATCGGGGATATCAATGGGATCAAACTAATAAACGATGCATTTGGTCATGAAGCCGGGGATCGGATTATTATAGAAACAGCACGAATTATGAAAAGCTGTTGTCATGATGATGCGTTGATGGCCAGAACCGGTGGGGATGAATTTAGTATTCTAATGCCAAAAACATCCCGGGAAACGGCTTTAGAACGAATGGATGAAATTAAAGAGGCGTTTATTTTGCATAATCGCCGGATTTTGAATGAGGCTTTTCATATCAATGTGGCATTGGGATCGGGCACCAAAGAAAAGCCCCATGGCGATTTGAAGCAAACCATTAAAAGAGCTGAGCTATATATGAATAGCCGTAAGTTACTGGAACAACGAAGCTCCCACAGTACAATTATTTCATCAATCAAGGCGACAATGTATGAGAAAAGTCATGAAACGGAGGAACATTCCGAGCGGTTGGCAGCCCTGTCCCGCATGGTTGGTGAAGCCTTAAAGCTGTCGCAGATTGAACTGGATCATCTGGAGCTTCTGGCGACCCTTCACGATATTGGCAAGGTGGGAATTGATGATCGGATTTTAGGAAAACCGGGAAAATTGACAGATGAAGAATGGCTTGAAATGAAAAAGCATCCTGAAATCGGCTACCGGATTGCCGCGGCTTCTCCCGAGCTGGTATCAATCTCAGAGTTTATTCTTAGTCATCATGAGCATTGGGATGGCAGCGGTTACCCGAAAGGTTTAGCGGGTGAGGCGATTCCCTTACTGTCTCGGATCATTGCCGTGACGGACGCCTATGATGCGATGACGGAAAATCGTGTTTATCGGAAAGCGATGGATCGCGAAAGTGCGATAGCAGAAATCAAGAACAATGCCGGAACTCAGTTTGATCCTGAGATTGCAAAATTGTTTGCCGGAATGATGAAACAAACAGAAGAACGTATTATCGGAAGAATTGATTAAATGAGTTAGAAAAATGCGGCAGATTCTTTAATTTAAGAACGAACCGCATTTTTTAGAATTTTGTATAATTGAACAGCATCACTGTGAATTCACGAAGTTAAGAAAATCGATTTAAATGGCTCATTGATCCAGAAACAGATTGATAATTAAATGAAACTTATCCGGGTTTTGAAACATCAGACCATGTCCTGCTTCGGCAATTAAAACGAGTTTGGAGTTGGGTAGCTTGCTGGCCAGATATTGGGCATTTTCCGAGGGCAAAATAAGATCGTCTTTACCGTCAATAACCAGGGTTTCATGCTGGAGAAAGGGGATTCGATTGCAGGAACCCTCCCATTTATTGATAGCCTCGGCCTGTTTGATTATCGCATCGGGATTCATGGTCCCCAGTGGACGATAAAATATTTCCCGAATCCGATCCTGATTGTTTTTTATCCACTCTGATGGAAAAATAAGTCGTAACCATTCATGAACCTTTTCAGAAGGGGAGCTCAGGGTGTTTTCAAGTTTGGAAAGTACCTTTGGCTCCGGTGGAAAAATTTCCGGATGACAAAGCGAAGCGTAAAGGATCAGCTTGTTAACAATTTCAGGATGCCTCAAGGCTAATTCTTGGGCAATAGAGGCACCCATGGACCAGCCCAGCACATGTGCTTTTTCGATCTTTAAAGCAAGCATGAATTCATAGGTGTCCTCGGCAAATTGTTCAATCGTAAAATCCTTGTGACCAGAACTGGTTTCTCCCATGCCGCGATTATCAAAAACAATGACTTTGTATTTTTTCGCCAGGGAACGAAGAAGCCGTTCCTCCCAAAGGTTCATGGTACCGCCATAACCCATAATTAAAAGCAGAGGATACCCGTCTCCGTAAGTGCGATAGCTCATATTGATGTCTTCAACTCTTACCATAACAACACCTCTCTTTAAGAAATTAATGATCGTATATTTAATACCCACAAAGAAGGAGTTTATCAGCCTCTTGCTATAAATATTTGAAAAAACAGAGGGGAGTCCTGTTTCGAAAATAGCAAAATAGACCGGATTGCATATTTACAAAAGAGTTACAAACGTTTACAATGCAGCTATTTACTTATGACAGAAAGATGATACAATATAATTGAATCAAGGATCAACCAATCCTTTTCCAATTGAATGACAGGATCATTAAAAAGTAAATAAGCACTTGACTGAATGATAAGATCAAGGAGAAGATTATCCGATTATAATAATAACTCAGAGATAAGCCTCGAGGATCTGGTTTTATCGATCATAGACTCTACAATGGAAAAATTCTCATCACTATGAGAATTGGTAAGTACATTGTTAATCACAATCAGATTTATTGGAGATCGGTATTCACATTATGATACCCACATAAAAAAACTGTGGTCATAATAAAAATAATAGATCAAGGATAGGTAATCGATGCGAGAAGAGAAGATGATTTTCAATTGAAATTCAGAGAAACAAAGGGAAAAATTTGGACGAAAGAACAGATTGTTCAGAAATTTATTTCACTTGAAAACCCCCAATGAGCTAGCTGCCAATAGGTAATAGAAGCGAAAATAAAAAGTAAGATAATCCTCAAACAAGTAGCAGATTTACAATGGGAAAGTGAAGAGGAAGATTTTTGAAAAACAGAAAGGGGTGAGTCCCCAAAAATGACAGCTGAGATTGCAAGCTGAGGCCGATTCTACATAAATAATTGTGGAATCGGCTTTCAGCTTTTTTGCGAAGGAAATAGAATTCAAGCTTGAGAATAGAGATAATCACAGGAACTCCTACAATAAAGAGCGAACATCAAGGTGTGAGTTGCTTAAGAATAAAACAAATAAGCACTAAGAATGCATAGAATTCAAGCACCAAATTTGATATAATTAGCTGAAAATAATCTGGCGTTTATTTAATCGGCGACTGGCAATTAAATGACACAGTAACAAATTGGTGCGAGGAGATTTAGGATGATTGATTATTTGAAAAACAGTGTGTTTGACATAAAATCCGATCAGATGGATGCGGAGGCCATACACACAAGTATTGTTTCAGGGGTACGGCTAAAAGGAGCGCCTCTCATTATTCTCTTTTGTGCGATCATTGTCGCATCGGTAGGTTTAAATACGAACTCAACAGCGGTGATCATCGGTGCGATGCTGATATCACCTTTGATGAACCCTATTATTGCAATGGGTTATAGTATCGCAACCTATGATGGCCTGCTGCTTAGAAATGCCGCGATCAATTTCATCACTCAGATCATTATTGCATTAATTGGTGCCTCGATTTATTTTTTCCTGACGCCTGTGCATGAACCAACCAGCGAACTGTTGGCGCGAACCGGGCCATCCTTTTTTGATATGCTGATCGCTTTCTTTGGCGGAACGGCAGGGGTTATCGGGATAACGCGAAAAGAAAAAACAAATGTTATTCCAGGGGTTGCCATTGCCACGGCGTTGATGCCTCCGATGTGTACGGTTGGTTATGGAATAGCGAATGGCAATGTTGACTACATTTTTTCGGCAGCTTATCTGTTTACGATCAATGCTTTTTTTATTGTTGTTGCAACCTTTATATTTTGTAAATTGCTCCAATTAAAACAAGCCGATGTTGTAAAAGAACGGTATAATAAAATTATCAAAAGATCAATCATTATCGGTGTAATTCTGATTACGATTCCAGCAACCGTTTCGGCGGTTTATGTTTCGGCGGTTTCAATTCAAAAAAACGCGATTTATTCCAGTGTGAAAACCTTTGTAAATGGCGAGGTCAATTCATCCACTACGACTACGATGCGTGCAACGATTGACCCAGATGCAAAAAAACTACGATTGGATTTAGTGGGAGATATCTATACTTCAGATCAGATTGACGAAATTAAGGGGAAACTGAAGGATTGTGGATTGGAAGACTACAGATTAGAAGTGATTCAGGATATTCGGACGACACTTTTTAGCTATTTCGAAAATGTGAATGGCCAAGGCATTCAAGAAAGCGAAATTGTGATTGTCTAAAAAGGGCAGATTAATTTAAAAAACACGATCACATGAGGGCAGAAAAAGCGACCTCAAATAAGTGATAACGGATAAAACAGAACAGCCACAAACCTGATTGGCAGGTTTATGGCTGTTTTTTTACTTTGGTAGCATTATTTTGTTTTTAGATAGTGATGGCAACTTCTGGCAGCTTCCCGGCCTTCATTGATGGCCCAGACAACCAGGCTCTGACCGCGACGGATGTCGCCGGCAGCAAAGATGTTATCGACACTGGTCTGGTAAACGCCGTAATCGGCTTTGACATTGGAGCGGGGATCCCGTTCCAGACCCAGTTGGTCAACTAACAGGTCATCCGGTCCCAGAAAGCCCATCGCCAGTAAAACCAGGTCAGCGGGCAGAACTTTTTCAGTTCCGGGAATTTCTTTCATGATCATGCGTCCGGCTTCGTCGGCCAGCCATTCAATTTCCACGGTATGCACTTCTTTGACGTGGCCGTTGGCATCACCGACAATTTTTTTAGTGGTGGTGCAGTATTGGCGGGGGTCGTTGCTATATAGGGCAACTGCTTCTTCCTGACCATAATCCAGTTTATAGGTTTTAGGCCATTCCGGCCAGGGATTATTGGCAGCTCGAGTGGCCGGTGGTTTGGGCATAATCTCTAATTGCAGCACGCTTTTGCAGCCGTGACGGATGGATGTGGCAACACAGTCGGTGCCGGTGTCGCCGCCGCCGATAATGACGACATGCTTATCCTTGGCCGAAGTATAGTTGCCATCGGCCAGGTTGGAGTCTAACAGGCTTTTGGTATTGGCTGACAAAAAGTCAATCGCAAAATCAACGCCTTGCAGTTCTCGGCCTTCTACTGGCAGATCGCGGGGTTTGGTGGCGCCGCCACATAAGACAACGGCATCGTAATCGGCTGTTAAAGCGGCTACCGGATAGTCTTTACCAACCTCGGTACTGGTGACAAAGTTGATGCCTTCAGCGGTCATCAGGTCAACCCGACGCTGAACCACGTCGATTTTATCCAGTTTCATGTTGGGGATGCCGTACATTAACAGTCCGCCAATCCGGTCAGCCCGTTCGTAGACGGTGACGTTGTGGCCGGCTTTGTTCAGCTCGGCAGCACAGGCCAGTCCCGCCGGACCGGAACCGACCACGGCAATTTTTTTGTCAGTTCGATGTTTGGGGGGGGTGGGGGTAATCCATCCTTCTTTGAAGGCATGATCGATAATCGTGCATTCATTGACTTTAATGGTAACCTGAGGTTCATTTAGTCCCACGGTACAAGCCCCTTCACAAGGTGCCGGGCAAACCCGACCGGTGAACTCAGGGAAGTTATTGGTATTAAGCAGGCGGGCCAGCGCTTCCTTCCATAATCCTTTATAGATCATGTCATTCCATTCAGGAATTAAGTTATGAATAGGGCAGCCCGAGGCACCACCAGCAATCATCATGCCGGAGTGGCAGTAAGGTACACCGCAATCCATGCAACGGGCACCCTGGAGCTGTTGCTTTTCTTCGGGAAGTTCCAAATGAAACTCCGCCCAGTCTTTAATCCGTTCGAGCGGGGCCCGATCCTTTGGTACTTCCCGGTTATATTCTAAAAATCCTGTTGATTTTCCCATATTCGTCTACCTCCTCACTAATTTCCGCTTACCCGGGACAGATCCCGGTTATTTTCGTCAAAAGCTGCCATTAAGGCTTCATCGCCGGTAAGACCAAGGGCTTTAACCCGTTCCATGGCATCCAGCATTCGTTTATAATCGCGCGGTAAAACCTTGGTAAACTGTTTTGCATAGGTATCAAAGTCATCAAGTATTTTTTGTGCCAGTAAACTGTTGGTGTAATCCCGGTGTTTTGTTATTAAATCTTTTAACTCGGCGCGTTCAGTGGCATCGGTAATTTTAACCAGATCGACCATCTCAGCATTACAGGATTCACAGAAGTTTTCGTCCAGATCCAGCACATAGGCGACGCCTCCGGACATCCCGGCCGCGAAGTTTCGGCCTGTTTTTCCCAGGATGACAACCTTTCCGCCGGTCATGTATTCACAGCCATGATCCCCCACTGATTCAACCACGGCAGTAACCCCGCTGTTACGAACGCAGAAACGTTCGCCGGCGGCGCCCCTAATATAGGCTTCACCCTGGGTTGCGCCATAGAAGGCAACATTTCCAATGATGATGTTCTCTTCAGGGACAAAGGTGGCTTGCTTGGGCGGATAGATCACCATTTTTCCGCCGGATAGGCCTTTGCCGAAATAGTCATTGGCATCGCCTTCCAGTTTAATGGTGATGCCCTTAGGGATAAAGGCCCCTAAACTTTGGCCCGATGAACCCGTCAGGTTAAGCGTGATGGTATCCTCAGGCAAACCTGCTTCGCCATAACGCTTGGACACCTCATTACCAATGATGGTACCAACGACCCGATTGACATTTTTAATGGTGGTGGTGATCTCCACCTTCTCAGCTTTTTCCAGAGCCGGTTGACACAGATCCAGTAACTCGGTTAGATCCTTGGATTTTTCGATGTTGTGGTTCTGTTTGATTTGACAGTATAAACCGCCGCCTTCGGGAACTTCTGGCTGATATAAAATACTGGAGAAATCCAGACCCTTTGTTTTCCAGTGATCAATAGCGCGATTCATTTCCAGTTTATCGGAGCGGCCGACCATTTCATCAATGGTTCTAAAACCAAGTTCAGCCATAACTTCCCGGAGTTCCTGGGCAATAAACTTCATGAAATTGACAATGTGTCCGGGATCACCGATAAACCGTTCACGCAGTTTAGGGTTTTGAGTTGCTACCCCAACCGGACAGGTATCCAGATGACAGACCCGCATCATTACACAACCAAGAATAACCAGTGGGGCGGTAGCAAAGCCATACTCTTCGGCACCTAGCAGGGTGGCAACTGCTAAATCTTTACCAGTTAACAGTTTCCCGTCAGTCTCGACTTTTACCCGGGTTCTTAAGTTGTTAAGTACCAGGGTTTGGTGGGTTTCAGCCAGCCCCAGTTCCCAGGGCAGACCGGCATGACGGATACTGGTTCGCGGTGAGGCACCAGTTCCGCCGTCATAACCACTGATTAGAATGACATCAGCTTTGGCTTTGGCGACCCCGGCAGCGATGGTGCCAACGCCGACTTCAGAAACCAGTTTAACATTGATTCGGGCTTCCCGATTAGCGTTTTTTAAGTCATGAATCAGTTCCGCCAAATCTTCAATGGAATAGATATCATGGTGGGGTGGTGGTGAAATTAGACCAACACCGGGTGTAGAGAACCGTGTTTTGGCGACCCAGGGATAAACCTTACGTCCTGGCAGTTGACCGCCTTCTCCCGGTTTGGCACCCTGAGCCATTTTAATTTGAATTTCCTTGGCACTGGACAGGTAATGGCTGGTAACACCAAAGCGTCCGGAGGCGACCTGTTTAATGGCACTGAGCCTGGAGTCACCGTTGTGCAAAGGAATGTGGCGTTCAGGATCCTCGCCGCCTTCGCCGGTATTACTCTTGCCGCCGATACGGTTCATGGCAATGGCCAGGCTTTCGTGGGCCTCGCTGCTTAAAGAGCCATAGGACATCGCACCGGTTTTAAAACGGGTACAGATACTTTCTACCGATTCAACCTCATCAATTGCAATCGGCTGACGGTTTTTAAAGCTCATTAGACCTCTTAAGGTACAGGTGCGTTGACTTTGTTCATCGATCAGGGCGGTGTATTCCTTATACGTTTGATAGTCGCCCATTCGACAGGCGTTTTGCAGTTTATAAACAGCTTCGGGATTGTAGGTATGATATTCACCATCGGCCCGCCATTGGAAATTTCCGCCGGATTCTAGCGCATTGGCATCGGCAAAAGGATTGTGGTAGGCTTCGTCATGACGCATCTGGGATTCCCGGGCAATTTCATTAATCCCGATTCCTTCGATTCGCGATGGGGTGCGGGTAAAGTATTTGTCAATCACATCTGAGTTGATCCCCACGGCTTCAAAGATCTGGGCCCCATGATAGCTCAAAATGGTAGAAATTCCCATTTTAGAAAGCACCTTGATAACACCCTTGCTGACTGTTTTGATATAGGTTTTAATGGCTTTTTCATAGCCTACATCGGTTAACAAGTCGCGATCAATCAGATCTTCCACGGTTTCAAAGGCCAAATAAGGGTTAATGGCGGTGGCGCCATAACCGATTAGCACCGCAAAATGATGAACCTCACGTGGCTCACCAGATTCTACAATCAGGCTAACCCGGGTTCGGGTTAGATTATTGATTAAATGATGATGGAGACCGGAGATGGCCAACGCCGAGGGAATGGGAAGCATATTAGCGTTAACACCACGATCAGAAAGGATAATAATGGTGTTTCCGTCGGCAATGGCTTTGTCAGCGGCAACAAAAATATCTTCCAGAGCTTTTTCCAGACCATCACCGCCGGTGTTACTTTCAAATAAGGTTGAAAGTGTAACGGCTTTTATCCGTGGGTCATCCAGTTCCCGGATCTTTTCCAAGTCTTCATTACTGAGAATCGGCATGTCCAGGCTGATCTGATGACAACTTTGCGGTAAGGGGTTAATCAGATTACCTTCACCACCAAGATAAACCTCGGTACCTGTGATCAGTTCTTCCCGAAGGGCATCGATGGGGGGGTTGGTTACCTGAGCAAACATCTGCTTAAAGTAATTAAAAAGCACTTGAGATTTATCCGATAAAACTGCCAATGGAATATCATTACCCATGGCCCCAATAGGGTCGACACCGTCTTTGGCCATCGGTATAATCAGGGCTTTTAAATCTTCATAGGTATAACCAAATGATTTTTGACGTTGAACCAGGGTTTCTTTATTGGAGCTTATTTTTGTTTTTGGTACGGGCAACGTATCCAGAGTAATATTATGCTCTTCGATCCATTTGGCATAGGGTTCCTGACATGCAACGGAATGTTTGAGATCTTCATCATTAATGATCTCGCCTTTTTCAGTATCGATCATCAACATTCGACCAGGCTTTAAACGCTCCTTACAGAGAATGTTTTCAGGCGGAATATCTAAAACGCCGACTTCAGAAGAGAGGATAACCAGATCATCTTTGGTTACATAATAACGGGATGGTCGCAAACCATTACGGTCAAGAACCGCTCCCAGTCGAATACCATCGGTGAAAGCGATGGCGGCCGGGCCGTCCCAGGGTTCCAGCATGCGGGAGTGATAATTATAGAAGGCTTTTTTCTCTGGGCTCATGGTAGTATGTTTGGACCAGGGCTCCGGGATCATCATCATCGCACTATGGGCCATGGAACGGCCAGTTAAGCTTAAAAATTCGAAGGCGTTATCAAAAATGGATGAGTCACTGCCATCGACATCAACCACCGGAAAGGTTTTTTCCAACTCATTGCCAAAGAGATCACTTTGAAGCAGGGATTGACGGGCATACATCCAGTTAACATTGCCCCGGAGGGTGTTGATCTCACCATTGTGGATCACGTAGCGGTTGGGATGGGCCCGTTCCCAGCTCGGGAAGGTATTGGTACTAAAACGGGAATGAACCATGGCAATAGCGGTGGTGACATCCGGGTCTTTAAGATCCTGGTAGAACTGACCAACCTGATCTTCAGTCAGCATCCCTTTATAAACGATCGTGCGGGAAGAAAAGCTGGCTGCATAAAAAGACAGCCCTTTCTTTTTAGTTGCCTTGTCAACCTGTTTACGAATGGTATAGAGCTTTCTTTCGAAAGCCATGGAATCAGTGATTGCCGGATTTTTCTTGATAAAGACTTGTTTAAGAAACGGCATGCTTTCAATTGCTGTTTTTCCCAGGTCGCAGAGATCTACTGGGACATCCCGCCAGCCCAGCAAGGTTTGTCCTTCTTTTTTAATCGTCTCTTCCAGAATGGTTTCGCACTGTTTTCGCTGGTCGGCATCGGTGGGCATAAATAACATCCCCAAACCGTAGTCCCCGGGTTGGGGCAGGATAAAGCCTTCTTGACGGGCGGTTTTTTCCATAAACTGGTGCGGGATCTGGATCAGAATCCCGGCACCGTCACCGGTATTTTGTTCGGAGCCCCGTCCGCCCCGGTGCTGTAAATTAATAAGCGTTGTTAAAGCCTGCTTGACAATATCGTGGGATTTCTTTCCTTTGATATGGACAATTGCTCCGATGCCACAGGCATCATGTTCAAAAGTGGGATCATAAAGTCCCTGTTTTGGGGGTAAATTAGTGTGTTTCATACGCATTTTAACCTTCCTCAGAAAAATCTATTAATTAGTGAAGATAATAGGATGGGCCAATTGAATGTTGAATTGATTGATTGTTTTTTAACAGGGCTTTTATTTTCTTCTATTATATACACCATCGTCAAAGAAATAAAATTTTGCAAAATTGACCGTTGACACATTCCCTATTGTAATAAATAAGATGGAGTTTTATAATTATACTATAAAGTTCGACAATTATCACATAAATTTCATGGTATTATCAGATAAAACCAAATTTTTTTGTAATGTATTTTGCAAATTAATGCAATTGTTGTTTTTACATCGCGTTCAATTGTTTTCCTAAACCGCACAGTTATGCCCTGCATTGGTTTGCAACAATCATCTTGCTGATGTCAATGATGGCTTTATTAAAGGTTAATGTTTTTTTAAGACTTTATGGGATAGAAATAGCTCTACCTCAATTAGAAATGGGATTGTTTCCTAATCGGGATAGAGCTTACCTGGCTTGAGCAAATTCTTTATTCAATTGAGAGGTGCAGTAACAGAATGACTAGCTTCATTTTGCTAACACTACGGTGCAAGAACGCGTTACTTAGAACATTTCCCTACTGAGCTGGTCAATCACGTCGCTGGTTGCTTCATAAACCCCAGGGAAAGAGCTGATGTTTAAACCCTGACTTAAGCATGGAATAAAATAAAGCTTGCCACATTCTTCACAGGCTTTTTTTGTATCCGCATAGATTTTTTCTCGGGTCCAGCCGGGGAAATCAACGCGGCCACTGTCGATATCACCCATAAAGGTGATTTTTTCGCCGTATTTTTTAATCAGCTCCGGCACATTGTTGGTTGTCATCACACCCTGCCAGATATCAATACCCATTTCAATCATAAAGGGAACCAAATTGGCAGCATAGCTGTCACTATGGTGAATAATCAGTTCGACACCATTTGCTTTCCAGAATCCATAGACCTTCTTGTAGGCGGGAACGATGAACTCATCAAACATTTCAGGTGAAATAAAAGAAGAAATTTGGCTGCCCCAGTCGTCATGATGGAATAATGCATCGGGATGAATGTGCTTGACCACTTCTTTCGCATAAGCCAGCTCATAGTCAACAACGTAATCAATTAGCTCTTTCATTGCTTCGGGTTCTTCATATAAGGCCATCAGGGCATCTTCCATGCTCATTAAATGATGGGTCATTTCAAAAATCCCTGGGGCGCAAAAGGCGGTGACAAATTTTTCATTTCGATTCACTGATTTTGCATGCGCTTCGGCGGCGGCCCATTCTTCATCGGTATAAAAGACAGAAGGCGCTTTGACTTGATTTTTCCAATCTGTGATATCTTTTAGTGCCTTGTGTTCTTCATCGTGCATCGGAAAGGAACCGATTTGATCGGCAGGCCAATCAAAGGTGATCCCCCATTTGTTTTTAACCCGGGTGCCGGGAGCCGGAGCCAGGGGAAGATCCATAGGGGCCTCCATAATTAGATCCATAAATTCGTATTGATTGACAAATCGGTCCGGATTTCCACCCTTTATTACTTCCATCAAGTTTTGTCTTTTTGTTAACATTGCAATACCTCCTAAAATTTTGGTAGATTGATTTAAATAAATTTTGTATGAAATGCGTTTGTTTAAGGGAGCAATAGAGACTTAAGCGGTGGCCAGTTCCTTGGCTTTAACAGCCGCACTACCGGCATCTGGGGCATAACCGTCAGCACCGACTTCGGCGGCGTATTCCGGCGTTACCGGGGCCCCGCCAACAATAACTTTAACATCCGGGCAAGCCGCTTTAACGGTTGCCACGGCTTCTTTTAAGGCGGGCATAGTTGTGGTCAGCAGACCCGAACACGCGACAATTTTCACATTGTCATTATCTTTAACTGCTGAAACGAAGGTATCGGCTGGTACATCTACACCGAGATCAACCATATCGAATCCGGCACTTTCGATCATCATCGAGACCAGATTTTTGCCAATATCGTGAAGATCTCCGGCCACGGTACCGATGACACAGGTGCCCAGGGAGGCAGAACCATCGCCGGCCATCAGTGGCTTTAAGACCTCAACCCCTTTTGACATGGCTTTAGCAGCGATGAGCATTTCTGGAACGAAAATTTCGCCAGAAGAGAATTTGTCCCCAACGACACCCATGGAATCGACCATCGCCTGGAGAATTTCACCTGGTGCACTGCCTTCATCCAGGGCTTCCTGGACCAGACCAGGGACCAATTTAGACTTTCCTGCTTCGACCTTTGCTTTGACTTCTTCAATTTTTGACATGTTTTTTCCTCCTGATTTGATTTATTTGTGATATCAGATGATATCAGCTTTAGATTAGTCATTTTCATGTGTGTGCATGAAATTTGCTAATAAATGCCTTAAGCTAAGGGGTGTTTACTTGAAGTTTGTCTGATATTTTTTAACAGATCCCATAATTATCATTTTTCAATTACCTCACAGGATAAAATTAAGCACGTTGCGTCTAAATTTTGAGGCTACATTACGATGTTGCTTGTAAGCAATTTAAATATAAAACATCAAGAGCAAAAAGTCAATTAAATTCGTAAAAAAATATATATAAACTAAAAACAGACTTAAGAAAACGATTAAATACTGTGAAAAATAAAAAAAAGAAGAAGCTCCTATTGTTTGCAAACAATAGGAGCTTCTTCAATATATAAATAATTATTAACTTCCTTGAGTTGGGGATACTCTTCTAGTAATCGATCAATGGTGCAGTTAGCAGAACTGAGCAACGATTTAAGGAACAGGCTATTGTAATCAAATTTCAAGGAATAAAACATTTGATTGATGCACAGATCGAAGAGTTCTTCTTTTGTGAGGAGGATTTCTTTTTCATACTGCTTCATGGTCAATGCTCGAATAACCCCAAAAGATGCTGTTACCGCACAATCACAGAGCCGTTCTTTATCCGCTGTTTTTATTTGATCGTTCTGGTTAACCAAGGTTTTATAAAGCTCAAAGAGATTTCCATCTCGGGTCGCTTTTTCCAGCAGATCAAATTTGTTCATCTCGTAAATAAATCGATCGTAATGTGCGTCAATTTCGGTTAATTTAAAATGTAACTTAAAAAAAGTTATCAATTGCAACAGTTCATCGTCAGTGGGAAGATATTTAAGCAGATGCGAGTACAGTGTTTCATAGTTATTATTAAGCATGTCGCTGGCGATGATATCTTTGGTCTTAAAATAATAGGTGACTAAACCCAGATTGACACCAGCTTCTTTGGCAATCATGGTGTTTGGGGTGTTGGCGTAACCATTTTCCAGGTAGAGCCGTTTGGCGGTGTTATATATTTTGTCTCTTGTGTTCATGATCTGGTTATCCTCATTCTCTTGTTTTATAGTATAATAGCATAAAAAACAAAAGATCGTCCATGTCTAATTTATTTTCAGTCAGAAGATCCTAATGAAAAGTTGGTATAAATGAATAAGTTTAAACAGGGCTGATAAGTCTGTCAGAAGCAGGCGGAAAAAGAAAATGATTGATTAGTTTATAATTGGGTAATAAAATAAAACTTAAATCGGGCGGTAACAGATTCTGTATAATGTCCACAAATAGTTGGACACAAAATCCAGAAAATAAGATAAACTATACACATGAGTAGAAAACGACGAACC
>NZ_JAXQGA010000016.1:0-75419 GCF_034438075.1 Acetobacterium sp. K1/6
GGTTCGTCGTTTTCTACTCATGTGTATAGTTTATCTTATTTTCTGGATTTTGTGTCCAACTATTTGTGGACATTATAAAACGATGAAAAAGGCTTTGGTTCTCAATATCATCAATCCCCTTTTGGGTGGGGTATTAATTAGAGGGGAAAAGGGAACGGCCAAATCTACTGCGGTTCGGGCACTGGCGGATTTATTGCCGTCCCGTAGTCAGGTGGAAGGCTGCCCCTTTAGCTGTGATCCCCGGGAACCGGCCAATATGTGCAGTGATTGTCTTAACAAATATCAAAACCAGGAAACCTTTGTGGAGGTTTTTGGACGGATGAAGGTGGTGGATCTACCAGTCAGTGCTACCGAAGACCGGGTGGTGGGCACCCTGGATATTGAACACGCCATCAAAAAAGGCGAAAAGAAATTTGAACCGGGAATTCTGGCTCAGGCCAACCGGAACATTCTTTATGTCGATGAGGTAAATCTATTGGATGATCACATCGTCGATGTGCTGCTGGATTCTGCTGCAATGGGCGTGAACACCATTGAGCGGGAAGGGGTTTCTTTTTTTCATCCCTCACGGTTTATCCTGGTCGGCACCATGAACCCCGAAGAGGGGGATTTAAGACCCCAGCTGTTAGATCGGTTTGGGATGGTGGTGGATGTGATTGGTGAACGTAATCCTGAAAAACGGATTGATGTCATTAAAAACAGACTGGCCTATGAAAAGGATAAGGAAGCCTTTGCCAAACAGTTTACGACCGACCAGCAGGAGCTACGGGATCGCATTCTTATGGCGAAAAAGCTGCTCGAAAAGGTCAGCTATAGTGATCAGATGCTAGAGATAGCGGTAAAAATCAGTATCGAATTGGAGGTGGATGGTCATCGGGCCGATATTGCGATGATCAAAACCGCCATGACCATTGCCGCCTTTAAAGGTCAGACGGAGGTTGCTCCAGCCGATATGCAAGAAGCCGCGGAGCTGGTCTTGCCCCATCGCCTGCGTCGTACGCCGTTTGAAGAAGGCATTTACAATTTTGATCAGGTTGAGCAAATCATTAGTGCCGTCGGGAGTGCTCGCGATGCTGTCGTATAATTCGTTGCGGGACAGCGATCCCGGGAGAAGCCGGCCAGTTGTGGAGGAATGCCCGATGAATAAAAAAAACCTGAAGCAGATCGGACACCAGGATCGGCCTGCTTATCGCTTTCCTTTTGTCGCCGTCATGGGACAGGAAAGGGTGAAAAAAGCGCTGATTCTCAATCTGATTAATCCGCTGATCGGCGGGGTGCTGCTTTCGGGAGAAAAGGGTACCGCCAAGTCCACTCTGGTTCGTAATCTCGGTCAGATTACCCCGAACATGGAGGTGGTGGATTTACCCTTAAATGCCACCGAAGACCGGGTGATTGGTAGTATTGATATTGAAAAAACCATTTCTCAGGGTAAGCGAGCTTTTGGCAGCGGGATCTTAAAAAAGGCCCACAAGAACATCTTGTACATCGACGAGGTCAATTTGCTCAGTGAGCACATCGTTAACAGTATTTTAGAGGTGGCCGCATCCGGGGTGAATCATATTGAGCGGGAAGGTATTTCTTTTGAACATCCCGCCCGGTTTGTACTGATCGGAACCATGAATCCCGAAGAAGGCTTTTTACGGTCCCAGTTTCTGGATCGGTTTGGACTCTATGTGGCGGTGGAGGGGTCGAAGAATCCGGTTGAGCGAAAAGAGATTGTCAAACGGCGTCTGGCTTTTGAACACCATCCGGCTAGCTTTGTTAAAGCCTGGGAAGAGGACACCGAGATTTTAAAAAACCAAATACTTGAAGCCAGAAAGAATCTGGAGGCGGTAAAAATATCGGAAACGGTGTTAAAGCTGACTGCTGATATTGTTAACGAGGCCTATTGTGCCGGCAATCGGGCGGAGCTGATGATGATTGAAACGGCCAAAGCTCTGGCGGCTCTGGCAGGACGTCAGAATATTAATATCGATGATATCAAGGAAGCTGCACAGCTCGTTCTGCCCCATCGCAAACGGGAAAAGCCCAATGATCCCCAGGAACCGGATGAGCAAAATGATGAAGCACCGGAGCAACAACCAGAAGAAAAAAAACAAGAAAACCCGGAAAAAGATCAAAACGATGCTGAGGATGACAGCACCGATCAATCCGATCCGGAGGCCTCAGAAGCGCCTGATGATAATGATAAAGACAACGATGACAATGATGACAATGATGCGGAGGATTTGGAGCAAGAAGAAATCGAGCCCCCGCAACAACCGGATCTGAGTGAGCTGCTGGATCAGATTGACGCCATCGGCCGAACCTTTATGGTGAAAAACTTAAATATTAAGGTGCTTGACCGCAAAAAAAGAAGGGGCGAAGGCAAACGGCTTAAAACAAAAACCGATGCCAAAAAAGGGCAGTATATCAAAAGTGCCCTGCCCCGCAATACGATTAATGACCTGGCCTTTGACGCCACCTTACGGGCGGCAGCGCCCTATCAGCGGGTGCGGGAAGCTAACGGCCTGGCACTGATCATCAAAACCGAAGACCTGCGCGAAAAACTGCGGGAAAAGCGCACCGGCAGCACCATTGTTTTTGTGGTCGATGCCAGTGGTTCCATGGGTGTCAAAAAACGAATGGAAACGGTAAAGGGGGCGGTGGTATCACTGCTTACCGATGCCTATCAGAAACGGGATCGGGTTGGGCTGGTATCCTTTCGTAAAAAAGACGCTGAGGTACTACTAAACATTACCCGCAGTGTCGATATGGCCGAGAAATGCCTCCGGGATTTACCCACTGGCGGCAAAACCCCACTGGCCGCGGGTTTATTAAAGGGTTATGAAGTCATTAAGAACGAACAGCGAAAAAATTCGGATCTGTTGCCGATTCTGGTGCTGGTTTCCGATGGACGAACCAATGTCGCACTGGGTGAAGGGGATTCCTTTACAGAAGCCCTGGAAATGGGCAAACGGATCGCCGGGGAGGGTGTCCAGATGATCGTCGTGGATACTGAGGTGGATTTTATTAAACTGGGTCTGGCCAGGAAGCTGGCCGCCGCTATGGGTGCCCGTTACTACCGGATTGAAGATCTGGAAGCGGATGTGCTGGCTGAAGCTGTCCGGGATCTTTCCAAAGAATCGTCATTTTAGGGGGAAACAGTGAGTAATCAAGCGAACAGACGGATAAATAAAAAACAGAGCGATTTAAAACAGACCAATGGCGTCAGGGCGTCCGCCCACCAAGAAGGCAAATTAAAATCAGGCGAGCCAGCTGATTCCGAAAATTTTTCAAAACGCGTTCGGGATGGTATCTTTCATCCCGATACAAAAATTGTTTTTTCGAGCTTGGCGGCTTATCAGAATTGGTATCGTGGTTTGGACGATGCCCAAATGGTGGTAGGCATTCTAACCCACTACGAAAACTGGATTAAGAAAAAAGCGGCGGTGGAGGAAGCCTTAATTCGGGAGTTGGAGGTTCAGGGGATTCGGGTGATCCCGGTTTTTAGTTATTCGTCAGCGGATGAAGAAAGTGGGGTAAAAGGGTTTAGAACCATTATCAGCGATTATTTTTCCAGCAATGGAAAACTCAGCATTGATGGACTCATTAATTTTCAAATGCAGGCCGCTACCGGAAATACGCAATCCGGAGACTTGTTTTCTCAAAGTGTGGCTGTTTTTAAGGAAATGAATATCCCGGTTTTTCGGCCGGTTGTCAGTCGGCTCCAGAATCAGCAGCAATGGGAAGCGAATTTAGCCGGTCTTTCGGCGGAAATATCCTGGGCCTTTACCACCAGTGAAATGATGGGGATGATTGAACCGATTATTATTGGTACCCGCAAAGATACTCAGGATATGCTGAAGATGACGCCGATTCCCGAGCGGATTTCGCGGCTGGTTGCCAGAATTATTCGACGCATTGAACTTAAAAAGGTGAAAGCTGCTGATAAAAAAATCGTGTTAATGCTACACTGTTCACCCTGCGCGGGCGTTGAAGCGACGCTGGGATCAGGGGCCGGGCTTAATGTCTTTGAAAGTGTGGTGCGGATGTTGAAAACCTTGAAAGCCGCAGGCTACCAGATAACGGACATTCCCGCCGATGGACCGGCTCTTAAAAAAATGATGCTGGATAAAAAAGCCTATCAGGATTTTCGTTGGACCACGGTTGAGGACATTGTCAAGGCTGGCGGTGACATCTATCGGATGCCACTGTCCGGCCGGGGCGGATACAATCAATTCTATGAGAACTTGGACCCGCTGCTCAGAGCGTCGATGGAAGCAGCCTGGGGACCACCGCCCGGGGAAGGGATGGTTTTCGAGAATCAGCTGGTCATTACCGGGCTGAATTTTGGCAATGTGTGGGTGATGCTTCAGCCCAAACGGGGCTGTTATGGCCCGAAATGTACCGGGGAAGTCTGCAAGATTCTTCATGATCCAGCCTGCCCGCCGCCCCATCAGTATCTGGCCACCTATCGCTATATCGATGAGTTGTTAAAGGCCCATGCCGTAGTTCACGTCGGAACTGCTGGCAGTTTGGAGCATTTGCCGGGAAAAACCAATGCGTTGTCAGAATTCTGCTGGCCGGACGTGGTGATTGGCAATCTGCCTAATTTTTATTGCTATAATGCCGCCATCGGCGTCGAAGGCGTGGGTACCAAGCGCCGTAATTATGCGGTGGTGCTTGATTATCTGCCCAGCTGTCTCAATACCGATTATACCCGGATTGAAGTGATCAATGAGTTGGGAAACTACCTGGAGGCGGTTGATGTTCAAAGTCAGCAGGTTGAAGTGATGCAGAATAGCATTGAAAATCGCATCAATCAGACACCGGAATATTGCAAAATCGTTGAAAAAGAAGTGGCATTTTTAGAAGGCGTAAAAAAACTCAAGGGTTTACTAACTCAGTCCATCACCCATTCCTTTGAACAGGAGAATCATATTTGGGGAGAGGTTCCCAAACTCAGTCATCAGGTATCCTATATCAAAGAATCAATTGATGGAACCAGCTTGTATGCATCGCTGGTGAAAAAAGACTGTATCGATGACTATACCTATCATTCGGAAATGTTGTTGTTGATTTCTGGTTTGCTCAGCCCGACTAAAACTGCAGAACTCCAGTCGCACCCCAGTGATGTGATGGTACCGGGCATTCTGGAAGCGGCGGTGCTGGAAAATGAAATAAAAAACAACCAAAGCAGTTTGATGAGTGTTGAAAATGAATCAAGGGCCCTGATCGAGGCCTTGATGGGGGATTACATAGAGCCGGGGCTGGCGGGCTCACCCCGGGATGGACTGGGGCGGATTATGCCAACCGGGCGAAATTTTTACTTGATGGATACCCAAAAAGTTCCCACCAAATCGGCCTATGCCATTGGGGTGGAAATGGCGGATCAATTAATTCGTCAACATCAAAAAGACACCGGACAATTTCCCGAAAAGGTGGCCATGAACATGATTTCCACCGACATCTCGATGACCAATGGAGAACAGCTTTCTCAGGTTCTGGCCTTATTGGGCGTTACACCGGTCTGGAATGAATCGGGGATTGTGATGGATGTCAAGGCGATTCCATTAGAAGCACTGGGACGGCCGAGAATTGACGTGATCATCCGGATTTCCGGCGTTTTAAGAGATTCCTATCCCGATCTGATTGCCTTGATGGATCAGGCAGTGCAAATGGTGGCTGTGCTTAACGAACCAGAAAGCTTAAATTTTGTTCGCCGCAATGCCTTAAAAACAATCAATGAACTGGCAGGAACAGAAGAAGTGGCCCAGGAAACGAGGTGGCGGCGTGCCACCATGCGGATCTTTGGCGACAAGCCGGGAACCTACGGCTCTGGCGTAGATCTGGCCTTAAAAGCCAGTGCCTGGGAGTCGGAAGATGAGTTGGCCAAGGTGTTTACCTCATTTTCGGGTTATGCCTATGGCGATGGTTTAAACGGAGCGGTGTCCCATAAAGAATTTGTGGATAACGTTAAGTCGGCGGAGCTTGTTTTTGAAACCTCAGTGAGTAATCGGTATGACCTGCTTTCATCTGGCTATAGCGCTTCGGTGATCGGCGGTTTTAACATGGTCAAAAATCAGTTTGATCAGGATGCGCTCAAACAATATCACGGGACCTCCAACAATAAAGAAAAGGTAGTTATTACAACAATGGCAGATGAGCTCAATCGCATTGTCGAAGGCACCTTATTTAATCCGCTCTGGAACCGCTCAGTAATGGACAAGGGCTATCGTGGTGCCGCCGAGGTAATGCGAAAGGCGCAAACCATTTTTAGCTGGAAGTGTACCACCAAAAATGTTGATGACAGGGCTATTGATGAAATCGTTAAGACCTATCTCGGTGATCCGGAAATGGCAAGCTGGCTTAGCCAGGAGAATAGCTTTGCCATTGAGGAAATGTCAAGACGATTTCTGGAGCTCCACCAACGACAAAAATGGAATCCTAGTCTCGAGGCATTAGAAATTTTAACAAATATTTATATGAAAATTGAGGGTGATATGGAAGAGCTGATGGAAGAATCCCAGGGTGATTACCAGGGCGGGACAATCGAAATTGTCGGTCACCAGGATGTGGAAGCATGGAACAAAAGTATTCAGGAAGTGGATGCCCTGTTCGATTCAGAGAAAAGTCTGTAAAAAGAAGTGATGGGTGAGATCACAATTTTTAAGACGTGTAACGGAGGTGGTTATTATTTCAAAAGAAAGTGTGCTAATTGTCCTTTGGACTACCGGTCGCTGTAATCTGGCCTGCGAATACTGTTATGCCGGTTTAACCCATCTAAAAGCGGATATGGATTTTGAGACCGCGGCTCAGACGCTGGATCTGTTTTCCGATCATTATATGAAAATTCAGTTCGCCGGGGGAGAACCGCTGCTGAACTACCCTTTAATCTGTCAAGTGGTTTCTTATGTGAAGGAAAAAAATTACAATGCCAGCTTTCAGATGCAGACCAACGGCATCTGCATTACCCCGGAGATTGCCGTGGGCCTGAAAAAAATGAGGATTGCCTTAGGGGTCAGTCTTGATGGTCCCCCGGAGGTGAATGAGTTTACCCGGGGAAGGACAAGAGACGTGATTGCCGGGATTGGGTGTCTGGCTAATGAAGGAATCAAAATCAATCTCAACAGCGTGGTGACCAGTCACAGCATCACACAGCTTCCCAAGCTGGTCAGTTTCGCCTATTATTTGGGTAATGTAGGCGGGATTGGCCTTGATTTATTGCGGGATGCAGGGCGCGCCAGAGACCAGCGGGCGATCATCAAAAAAGCCACCCCAGAGCAAATCAAGACAGCGTTGACGAAAATGGTTGAGACTGCTGAGGAATTATATCGGCTGACTGGTAAAAAAATTGTGATCCGTGAGGTTCATGAAGCGAAGCAGCGGTTGAAAATGACCTCGTGCAACAAGGAATACTGTTATGCATCCTGCGGTAGATCCTATGTCGTGCTGCCTTGTGGCGATGTTTACCCTTGCGGATCACTAATTGAAAATCCGAAATATTTTATGGGGAATGTGGTAAAAGCGCGCCCCTTAAAAAACGTTGTCATTGTAAAGGCAGAATCGCAAGGCTGTAAAACATGTGACTATTATAGCATCTGTCCCGGGGGCTGTCCCTCGCGCCTGATCTTAAATGATGAAAAAAAACAGGACACCTCGCTGGACTGCGTGTTAAAAAAGGCCGCCTTTGAGCTGGCCAGACAATAACAAGGCTTGGTGAAGTGGGAAACGATTAAGACGCAAGTTTAGCAATCATATCGCTGTTTGAAAGTAAGTCTACGGCAGGTCGTTTGCTTAATGATCAAAAGCGACATACGCCTGAATAACCGTCTTAAGTTCAGAGACCCCTTCGCCGGTCAATGCACTTACCGGGTGAATCTTATCAGGGTGGACTCCGGCATAAGTCAGGTAGCGTAGACTTCGCTTGAGGTTACAGTGTTTATGATCAATTTTGGTAATAACCCCAATTACGGGGATGTTATAGGTACAGACAAAATTAGGTGGAACCGAGTTTTGGTGATCGGTGCTGGAATTAATTAGAATAATCAGCCCCGCATCACAGGTTACATTAATGGCCTGAGGACGAAAACAGGGTAATTCAACAAATTCGCCAGGGGTATCAATAAAATGATCAGAATAACTGACCTGCTGGGTTTTCCCATAGGTAATAAATTCATTGGTCAGCCGTAAAAATAGGGTGGTTTTACCGCTACCGATCCGTCCGATGAGGGCGATGCGATTTTTATTATTGGCCATAAATAAATCCTCCAGTCTGCAAAAAACAAAAAAACCTTTTTTAAAAAAGGTTTGCAAATACGGAGTTGTTTCCGTGACGCCTGCAGTTGATCGGTGGGGCGTCATTTCGTTTTATTCTCACATTTTGCAGCCTTCTTTGAAGCTTCAAACAGATCGTGTTTTGACAAAAATATCCTGACTCAGAGGGACATCATACACACAGCCTTCTTGGTTAACCCAATGACTGAATGCGTCCATATTCTTCTCCTTACAGTAGCAAAGAAACTGTCGCGGATTTTTACCGCGTTCCTTTTGTAAACACTTTTTCTAGTTTATTATAGTCTAAAATCGGTCAATAATCAAGCACCTTGATCATTTTTAAAAGGACCAAGGATTAATACAAGTGAAGAAATTTGGCTGCTTGCGAAGAAAAAGGGTTGGTTACTTGACATATGCCAATAACCTATTATATAATTCAAAACATATCTAAACGTTACAAAACAATACTAAAGTAATGAAAAGGAGATGTGATGAAGAGCGTTAAGAATTGGTTAGTGGTATTATTGGTAATGGGAATAATTATCAGCTTGGTATCAGGTTGTAGCAGTAAGGCTGACGGAGCGCAAGAGAAAGTTGCTGAAAGTCAAAGTCTCGCTGGTCAAATCTTGTTTGTGTACTGTGGGGCTGGCATGACCAAGCCTTTCGGGGAAATTGCCGATAAATTCAAAACAGAAACCGGTTGTGAAATGGAAGTTGTTTATGCCAATGCGGCCCAGCTTCAGAATCAGATTAAGACAACTGGTGAAGGGGATTTGTTTATTGCCGGCTCCGCTGATGAATTGGCACCAGTTAAAGATTTTGTTACAAAAAGTAAAGAACTGGTCAAACACATCCCTGTATTGGCTGTAAAAAGCGGAAACCCACTGGGAATTTCCGGCTTAAACGATCTAGCAAAAGAAGGGGTGGAAGTTGTGCTGGGTGATGGCGATGCCACGCCAATTGGTAAGATTGCCAATAAAGCGTTAACAGATCTGGGGATTTTAAGCAATGTCAATGTCATTGCCCGGGCAGCCACAGCACCGGAAATATTTAATGCCCTGTCCGTTGATGAATGCGATGCGATTATTGTCTGGAAAGAAAATGTGACTGGTTCCGCCACCGAAATTGTCAAGACAACGGATCTGGATACCTATGTCAAAAAAGTTCCGGCGGCACAATTAAGCAGCAGTAAAAATACCGAAACACTGGATGCGTTTATGACATTCTTAGATTCGGATTCTGCAAAAGCGATATGGGAAAACTATGGATACGAAGTAGTTAATTAAACGATCTGATGAGGGAACGATTTTCAGTATTTAGTTTATTTGAAATCATTACAATCGTCATTACGGTCATAGTTATTAGCTTTACCTCAGTACTGATAGTGGCAATCGTCTTAAAAGGGTTACCCTATTTGGGTCAGGCATTTTATTCAGAAGAAGTGCAATTCGCTGTTAAAATGAGCCTGTTCACCGCAAGTATATCCACAATCATTTGTATGGTGCTCGCCATTCCCACCGCATATGCATTAACACGGACTGCGTTTCCCTTTAAAAAACTGTGTCAGATGATGATTGAACTGCCATTATCGATGCCCTATCTGGTTTTGGGTCTTAGTTTATTAATTATTTTTTCGTCAGACTTTGGTAAGGCCCTTAAAGAGTTGGGATTTAAGGTTGTCTTTGATAAAAATGGTATCATTATTGCTCAAACCGTTGTCAATCTTCCCTATGTAGTCCGATTTATTCGGACCGCATTTGAGGAAGTTGATGAGCGACTGGAGTTTATTTCCGGCAGTCTGGGAGCGACGAAGTGGGAACGCTTCATAACCATTACCTTACCGCTATCCAAGAATGCCATTATCACAACTATTATTTTAGCCTGGTCAAGGGGCCTCGGCGAATTTGGGGCGACGCTGATGTTAGTAGGAGCCACCCGGATGAAAACAGAAACCCTGACGACATCCGTTTATTTAAATCTGGCAACCGGGGATACCGGTGCTTCCATGGCATCGGCAACAATTATTCTGATTATTTCGCTGATTTCTCTTTTTCTGACCAACTGGATTGGCAGGAAAAATCCCCAGGAGAGCAGGATGAAGGACGTGAACCGATGATTAATACAATGGTTGAAATTAAAGACTACTCCATTAAATTAGGAACCTTTCAATTGAATAATATCAATTTAAACATTCGTGAAAAAGAAATCTTTGCCGTGCTGGGCAGAACCGGATCAGGTAAAACTGTTCTGCTGGAGTCCGTGGCCGGTTTTTATCGGAAATTCTCTGGTGAAGTGTGCATTCAGGGAAAGCCGGTAGTCAAAATTCCTTTAGAGAGGCGGCAGATTGGTTTTGTTTATCAGGATTTCGGTCTGTTTCATCACATGTCTGTTTATGAGAATATTACTTATGGATTAAAAATTCAAAGAAAAGACAAGGCCTATAAAAAAGAAATGGCTGATAAAATGGCTGAAATCTTGTCCATCGGCGATATCTTGAATCAGTATCCGGGAACCTTAAGTGGGGGTGAACGTCAAAGAACGGCCCTTGCCCGGGCACTGATTCTTAATCCAAAATTGTTGTTGATGGATGAGCCCTTTTCATCCTTAGATCCGGCCACCAAAGAAATGATGTATCAGCAAATTAAAGAAATTCATAAACTATTTGGCTGTACTATTTTATTTGTAACCCATGATTTTAATGAGGCGCAAGTAATGGCTGATCGGATTGGCATTATGGTTAAGGGTGAACTACGGGGGGTCCGTAAAAGTACGGACTTGTTTAAAAACTGTCAGGATCAGGAAGTTAACCAGTTTTTATTGGGACGATACGAGAAAGGAGGAGCCGTGCATGAAAGAGTTTGCTTTGCAGGTTGAGGGCATTATGTGCCCAAAATGTGTTAAAAAAATCAAAGAGACATTACTAAGTAAGGATGGTATTGATGATGTTGGGGTTAGTGCGGATTTTACGACAGTAACGGTAAAACTAGATGAAAATAAAACGAATGCTTTACAGATTGGCAGTATTATTGAGAAAATAGAAGATAAATCATTTAAAATAATCAATTGAACATGGGGGAAGATATGGCGTTTATAGCAATTAATGAAATCGACCGGCTGATTAATGAGGATGTTCCTTATATTGACTTGACCAGCTGGACACTGGGGATCAGAGAGCAGGAGGCTCGGATTACTTATTTTACACGAGAAGACGCGGTTGTGTGCGGAACCGAAGAGGTGCGAGCGGTTTTTGATCGGATGCATATTGAGATGGATCATATGGTTGTTTCCGGAGAGAAGATTACCGCTGGTTCAGAGCTGATCACAGGAATCGGTCGGGCTGAGGATTTGCATATGGCCTGGAAAGTAGGACAGAATATTCTGGATAATTGTTCGGGAATCGCAACAAAAACACGAAAAATGGTAGATGTTGTTAAATCTTATAACCCGAATATGGCCGTTCTGACAACCCGAAAGGGTTTTCCCGGGACCAAAACCCTGGCGACCAAAGCCATTATGGCGGGTGGCGCCATGCCTCATCGGTTGGGTTTGTCTGAAACCATTCTTGTTTTTAAACAGCATCTGAATTTTATCGGTGGATTTGAGGGTTTGATCGACAAACTTCCGCAAATAAAAGCGGAATGTTGTGAAAAGAAAATCATTGTTGAAGCAACAACGCTGGAGCAGGCAGTTAGTCTTTGTCAGGCTGGAGTAGACGGCATCCAGTTTGACAAAATGAGTGCAGAAGAGCTGACTGGGGCAGTGGAACGTTTAAGAAAAGAGTTTCCATCCGGTATTTTATTGGCGGCCGGCGGAATCAACGAGACGAATATTTCAAAATATGCCCAAACAAATGTAAATGGGATCATTACAACCAGTTTATACAGTGCCAAGCCCATTGATATTGGTGTTAAAATAGACAGAAATTAAAAGTACTTACACATTGAAACCAGAAAAATTGGAGTAAGCATTTTTAAAAAAGTTCTAAGAAGGAAAGGCATGATAGATTAAATGAGACATCAAACAAAAGAAAAGACATCATTAAACGACAACCAGAGAAAAACGCATTCTGAAATAGCCCGGAACCTTTTTAGGCAAGGGTATAATTGTTCACAGTCTGTTTTTCTGGCGTTTTGTGATGAATGTGGATTGGCGTTTGAAACGGCTGCCAAATTAAGCTCATCTTTTGGTGCCGGAATGGGGCGGCTCCGGGAGGTTTGTGGTGCAGTCACGGGGATGTTTATGGTCGCAGGGCTCCTCTACGGCTACACCGATCCAGAAGACCAGAGCGGCAAAGCAGAGCATTATCAGCGGATTCAATTGCTTGCAAAGGCGTTTGAAGATCAGAATCACACGATTATCTGCCGGGAGCTTTTGGGACTTGAAAAAGGAAAAGACAACCCAACGCCGGAACAGCGGACAGAAGCATATTATGCGAATCGTCCCTGTGAATCATTGGTGGGAATGGCGGCAGAAATTATGGAAAAATACATTAACGAAGAAAATTAAAAATCCTTTGCTGGGTATCAATTATAACGCGGATCAGTTGGATAAAGAAATATTTAATAAGGTAGTTATTATTAAAGTATGAGAAAAGCCGGAAAATCAGGTTAAGCGCTAGGGCCACCTGAATAATCCGGTTTTTTTGTTATCTTCGAAAAATGACTCACACCAGTGCTTAAATCCATTTTGAATATTGATACTCAGAGCTTAAATAGGATTTTTAAAAAAGCTCGTTTAGATTAACAGAGTGTTTAAAGATTCTAAATAATGGTATATAAGTAAAATTAATAAAATTAAAAAAACACTTGACATATTAATATGTTATAATATAATGGTATTGACATTATCTTAACAGAGTTGATTGGAGAAATCTAATGGAAATGAAACCGAAAGATTGTGATGAACAGGCTGAAATATTAAAAATTTTAGGAAATCCGATTCGATTATGTATTGCCAGAGGTTTAATAAAAAAGGGCAGTTGTAATGTGACTTATATGGAAGAATGTCTTGGGGTATCACAATCATCGATTTCTCAACACTTGTCAAAATTAAAAAGTGCTGGGATCGTTAAAGGATACCGTTCCGGAACTGAAATTTATTATGAAGTAGTATCAGAAAGTGCAAAAAAAATAATTAATGCAATATACGAGGAGGAAAATTGATGAAAAAGATTTTGATTGTTGGAGGCGTTGCCGGTGGTGCGACTGCTGCTGCCAGATTGCGACGTTTAAGTGAAGAAGATGAGATTATTCTGTTTGAACGGGATGAATATATTTCTTTTGCCAACTGTGGTTTACCCTATTACATTGGGGATGTGATTAAAGATCGCAAGAAATTATTGGTTCAAACCGTCGATGGTATGTCTAAACGCTTTAATTTGGATATCAGAAATTTTAGTGAGGTCGTTGCGATTGACCCGGTTGCTAAAACTGTCGAAGTGAAAAATCATCAAACAGGAAAAACATACAACGAAAGCTATGATAAGTTGATTCTATCCCCCGGGGCAAAACCGATTGCACCACCGATTCCCGGATTGTCAGAAGCAAAAAATATTTTAACGCTAAGAAATATTCCGGACACAGATAAGATTAAAGCGGTTGTTGATAGCGGCAAGGTAAGACGGGCTGTTGTTATCGGCGGTGGTTTTATTGGTGTCGAAATGGCCGAAAATCTGCAAGAACTGGGTGCCAATGTAACCTTGGTGGAAAAAATGAACCAGGTCTTAAAACCCCTGGATTTTGAAATGGCGCAACTGGTGCATCAGGAAATCAATGCTAATTGTGTAAATCTGATTTTAGGAGATGGGGTCGATCATTTCCAAAAACAGGGCAGTGAAGTCGTTCTGGAAAGTGGTCGCGTACTGGAGGCCGATCTGGTCATTTTAGCTATTGGTGTGGTTCCCGATAATATGCTTGCCAAACAGGCAAATCTCAAGTGCGGGCTCCGTGGTCATATTGTCACGACACAAAACTACGAGGTACTCAGCGGGGTAGATGAGAGTGTTTATTCGGATATCTTTGCTATTGGTGATGCCATTGAAGTTAAAGATTTTGTGACTAAGGATCAAACCGCCATTCCACTGGCGTGGCCTGCTAACCGACAGGGGCGGGTTGTAGCGGATTACATCAATGGAAAAACAATTAAAAATTTTGGAATCCAGGGAACTGCGGTAGCAAAAGTATTTAATAAAACCATTGCTTCAACGGGAAATAATGCGGTACAACTGGATATGAAGAAAATTGACTATCAAATTGTGATGGCCCATCGTGCCAATCACGCGGGTTATTATCCTCATGCAACCAATATTGCCTTAAAGTTGCTTTACGATCCTAAAACGCTCAGCATTCTGGGGGCTCAGGCCGTTGGACAGGAAGGAACCGAAAAACGAATCGATGTGATTGCATCAGCCATGAAAATGGGGGCTACCGTTCTTGATCTTCAAGATTTTGAGCTTTGTTATGCACCACCTTTTTCATCAGCCAAGGATCCGGCTAACATTCTCGGTTATATTGCAGAAAACATTGAAGATGGGGTATACAAAACCGTTGAATGGCACGAAATTGATGCAATTGTCGAAAAAGGCGGATTTTTGCTGGATGTGCGCTCACCAGTCGAAGTCAGTGCGGGTGCCATTAAAGGTTCTGTCAATATTGAGTTGGATAGTTTAAGAGATCGTATTGCTGAGATTCCCATTTCAAAGGATACACCCATCTATGTCACCTGCCAGGTCGGTCAACGTGCTTATCTTGCCATCCGAATATTAAAGGGTAATGGCTTTACCAACATCTATAACTTGTCTGGTGGATATAGTACATACCGAACCGCTCATTACAAGTTGGCGGAGTTGGATTTTAATATTGGGGCGTGTATCGTTAAAAAAGTTGACTCAGATGACGGTGATGTTGACCAGGGCGGAAGAGGAAGTGATGGTGAGCAGGGTGGAACCGGAAATGATGTGATTAAAAAAAAAGTTGATGTAACTGGACTCCAATGCCCGGGGCCACTGATGGCCACTTATGACGCCATAAAAAGTGTCGAATCCGGTGATCTGGTTCAGATTATTGCCACTGATTTTGGATTTGTCAGTGACATAAAAAGCTGGTGTGAAACCAATGGACATACGCTGGTTTCTCAGGAGACAAAAGGGAAAAGCTATATTAGCATTATTAGAAAAGGTAGCGAGGGTGAAGCCTGTAGTTTGATGCCGGCGATATCGACTCAAAAAAATGCAACGTTGGTGGTTTTTAGTGGTGAGTTGGACAAGGTGCTGGCATCAATGATTATTGCACAGGGTGCGGCAGCCCAAGGAAAAAATGTGACCCTGTTTTTCACCTTTTGGGGACTTAATGCACTGCGAAAAAGAGATGGAAAAGGCCGCAACAAGACCTTTGTTGAAAAAATGTTTGGTGCAATGATGCCCAAAGGCGCGGGCAGATTGCCACTTTCGATGATGAACATGCTCGGCGCAGGACCAGCTATGATCAAAGGCATTATGAAGAAGAAACATGTCGATGATTTGGATACCATGATTAAAAAAGCTCAAAATGCCGGAGTTCGTTTTATCGCCTGTACCATGAGTATGGATCTGATGGGGATTAAAGAAGAAGAGCTTATTGACGGGATTGAATATGCCGGGGTAGGAACTTACATCGCCAGCAATGAAAATGCCGGGACAACCTTATTTGTCTGATTTAAGCACTTTAATTAGCTAACATAAGAATACATAAAAAGGATTGAAGTTTAACTTTAGTCCTTTTTTAGGTTGATGGCCCTTTAACATTTGGTACAGTTAAAAAATATGAATTTTGTTTTTTATATTTCAGTTAGAAATATATCCAAACGAAGTAATAAGTGGTAAAATAAAAAGTGAAAATAAGAAGTGTCTGGAAAATGCCTTTGCATTGACAAACAAAAACCATGATTAGCTTAAAAACTTTGAAAGAAAAAGGTAAGGAGAAAAAATGCTAAAGCTTGAAAACATTTCATTTGAAGTTGAAAATGAGAAAGAAATTTTAAAAAATGTCAACCTAACCATTGAAAAAGGGAAATTTATCGCCATCACTGGACCAAATGGCGGCGGGAAGTCGACGCTGGCCCGAATTATTTCTGGTGTTTTAAAACCAACCCGAGGGAAAATCACCTTTTATGGTGAAGATATCACTGATTTATCGATTACCGAACGAGCCCAAAAAGGGATCAGTTTCGGTTTTCAACAACCGATCCGCTTTAAAGGGATTACTGTTCATGATCTGATCAATATTGCCAAAGGAGAAGATCTTTCAGCTCTGGAAGCAAGTCATTATTTATCGGAAGTGGGTCTTTGTGCCAAGGATTACATCCACCGGGAGTTGGATGATAAACTGTCCGGGGGCGAAATCAAACGGATTGAAATTGCGACGATCATCGCTCGAGATACCGCATTATCTATTTTTGATGAACCGGAAGCGGGCATTGACTTATGGAGTTTTAATCATTTAATTGATGTTTTTATGAAGATTCATAAAAACAAAGAGAAATCAATTGTTATCATTTCCCATCAGGAGCGTATCCTGGATGTGGCAGATGAGATCATTGCGATGGTTGACGGAGCAATAATTGTGCGAGGCGCCAAGGAAAGTGTATTGCCGGAATTGCTCCATTGTGAAAATCCTGAAAATTGTGCATATTGCCAGGATATCGTGGAGGCATAAAGAAATGAATGAGATAGCAAAAAAATTACTAAAAGACGTGACGGGGCTGGAAGACATGCCTAAAGGTGCCTACAATATTCGTGAAAACAGTAAAACGGTATCCAGACAGTCCAGTGAAAACATCGAAATTGTAGGAAAAGAAGACAAGTCCGGGATTGACATTATCGTTAAACCCAATACTAAATCCGAAAGCGTTTTTATACCGGCTTTGGTTTCTTGTGGTGGGGTTTCGGACCTTGTTTATAATGATTTTTTTATTGGAGAAAATGCCGATATCACGATTATTGCAGGATGTGGTGTCAGTACTGGCGATAGCTGTGATGGTTCTGAGCATAATGGGATTCATCGATTTTTTCTGGGTAAAAATTCCCGAGTCCGATATGTAGAAAAGCACATCGGTGTGGGAACCGGCACTGGAAAACGGGTTATTGATCCGGTAACAGAGGTGGTGCAGGAAGAAAACAGTTATATGGAAATGGAAACTACCCAAATCAAAGGGGTCGATTCCACCAGACGGTTTACCAAGGCGAACCTGAAAGTGGGCGCTACCCTTGTGATTAAAGAAAAACTGATGACCCATGGGGAACAATTTGCAGAATCAAAATTTGAAGTGGATATGGATGGGGAAGATTCCCGTGTGAACCTTATATCGCGTTCCGTTGCCCGGGATTATTCAAGGCAAACCTTTATCTCGAAAATAAGCGGGAATACCCGATGTATGGGTCACTCCGAATGTGATGCCATTATCATGGATCATGGCGTGGTGAGTGCGATCCCGGAAATCACGGCTAATAGTCTGGATGCAGCCCTGATTCATGAAGCTGCCATTGGTAAAATTGCCGGAGAGCAGATCATTAAGCTTATGACTCTGGGTCTCACAGAAAGCGAAGCAGAAGCAAAAATTATTGATGGTTTTTTAAATTAACGGCGATAGAACCTTAAAAATAGTGGTGTTGGCAGATTTTAAAGGCAGATACTAAATAAAGTATGAAATGATTAAAACTGATTTCTCAAATCGTGAGAGATCAGTTTTTTTTTAAGTGCGCAGCGGTTCGGGATTATCAAAAGGATAAATATGACCAAATGTTTTGGTTTTAAGTCGTTTACGGTGAAGAAATATAAAAGGTATGAGAAAAGATAATTGTTGACATATGTTTTTAAAGGAGTATAATGGTTATTAAAGACATATGTCAATAAAAAAACAAGGAGATATCGATGAAAATTGCAATACCAGCTGATGAACAAATTTTAAATAGTGAAGTGTGTATGTCCTTTGGACGTGCACCATATTTTTATATTTATGAAACACTGACAAAAATGGGACACTTCATTGAAAATACGGCAGCAAGCAGCCCTGGAGGGGCGGGCGTTAAAGCGGCCCAAATCGTTGTCGATAATCATGCGGATATTTTAATAACACCGCGGTGCGGCGAAAATGCGGCTGAGGTTTTCAAGGCCACCAAACTTGAGATCTATAAGAGTAAGGTTGGTTCAATTCAGGATAATATTAATGCTTATCTGGATGAAAGATTAACGGTTCTGGACCAGTTTCATGCCGGTTTTCATGGGGTTAGCGGAGCTTGACGATGAAAATTCAATTGATCAATGGCGTGTCTCAAGGAACAATGGGGATTATTTCCCGAAAAATTGGAGAAAAAAAGCTCGTTGAACGTATTCTTCAAAATGAATTCGCAGCAGTTGGATTATGTCAGGGAGATGTTATCAGCATCCTGGAAGCCAGTGACATTGCTGAAAAAACATCAGATGTTGTGGTAACTGAAATTTCTGGGGTGTGTCCTCAGCATATTATTTGTCTGGCAATTCTGGGTGATATCACATCTGTCGAGACTTCTCTGGCGGCGATAGAAAGTAGGTTGATGAGTAAGTGAAATTAGCAGTACTCAGCGGAAAAGGCGGGACCGGAAAAACTCTGGTGTCGGTTAATCTGGCAGCAGTAGCAAAAGAATCTGTTTATGTGGATTGTGACGTTGAAGAACCAAATGGTCATTTGTTTTTTAAACCAACAGATGTGAAAACAAAAAAGGTAGTGAATAAAATTCCTGTGGTGGATGAGGATCTTTGCCTCGGTTGCCGAAAATGTGTAGACTTTTGTAAATTCAACGCGCTCGCCGCGATTGTTGATAAGCTACTTGTTTTTGATGATATTTGTCACGCCTGCGGGGGCTGTATCATGCTTTGTCCGAGCAACGCTTTGTCTGAAAAAGATAAGGTTATTGGAGTAATAAATTCAGGTGTTTCCGAAGCCGTCAAGGTCATTTCTGGGGTTTTAAATACCGGTGAAGTATCGGGAGTACCGATTATCAAAGCGTTGTTAAAAAAAATAGCTGATGAAAAAAGACTGACCGTGATTGACTGCCCACCAGGTAGTGCATGTGTGGTGATGGAAAGTATTCGCGATGCGGATTATTGCATCTTAGTAGCAGAACCAACCGTTTTTGGGCTCAGTAACCTGATCTTAGTTCATGAACTTGTGAAAATTTTTAACAAGCCTTATGGGGTCGTAATTAATAAAGGCATGGAAGGTGAGAATTTAATTGATACTTATTGTCTTGAAAATAAGATCAAGGTGTTAAGTAAAATACCTTTTGATTGCGAATTGGGAACGCTTAATTCCGAGGGCGAAATTGCATCAAAAATCGAGCCATACCACAGCATATTTTATGCGTTGCTTCAAGCCGTCATGAAGGAGGTGCAAGATGAAACAATTGCTTATTCTTAGTGGAAAAGGCGGAACCGGAAAAACAACGGTGGCAAGTGCATTTATCAAACTGTCCCAGGCAAAAGTCTATGCTGATTGCGATGTGGATGCCCCTAATTTACATCTTGCGATAAAACAGACCAGTCAGCCTAAGAGAAATGATTTTTTCGGGATGCCAAAGGCGGAAATTAATACAATTTTGTGCGCAAAATGTGACCGCTGTGTCGAAAATTGTCGTTTTGATGCAGTCCAGGTGGTTGACAATAACTATTGGATTGATCCATATCTGTGTGAAGGTTGTGGTGTCTGTGAAATGGTTTGCCCAGTTCGAGCGATCAATTTGAAACCTCATATTTCCGGAGAACTGATGCTATATGATAAGGATGTGATCTTTTCAACTGCTCAGCTCAAAATGGGTAGTGGCACATCGGGAATGCTGGTTACTGAAGTAAAAAAGCAAATGAAATCTATCGATCGCGGTGATGAGCTAGCGATAATTGATGGATCACCCGGAATTGGTTGCCCTGTTATTGCTTCGATCAGCGGGGTGGATATGGTCTTAATTGTTGCTGAACCATCGGTTTCTGGAATCAGTGATATGGAGCGGATCATTAAAACAGCCCAGACCTTTCATACAAAGACGGTTGTATGTGTGAATAAATACGATGCAAACTTAAAAAAAACCAAAGCGATTATCGATTATTGTCAAGCTCACGACATTCCATATGTGGGAAAAATACCTTATGATAAAAGTGCTGTTGAAGCGGTAAATAATGGATTAACGCTGGTCGATGTTTTTTGTGAGGCTGGCGCTGCAGTTCAGGTAGTGTTTGGTAATACGATGGAAATGTTATTAAGAAATTAAGCTAAGAGCACGTTTAGAAAAAAATAAATCAACAGGTAATGAAGATGAATAGCATGGAAAAGCAATATTGTTATTGACATATGCCATTCATGTATTATAATAATGCTGTTGATAACAGAGGTTAATGATCTTAATAACAAAAAAATCAATAACAACAAACATAATCGGAGGAACTATTATGAAAATTGCATTACCAACACGAGAGAACTTAATTGATGGCCATTTTGGTCACTGTGAGTATTATACGGTATTCACCATTGATGAGCAAAGCAAAGAAATATTGAGCCAGGAAATAATTGCTTCACCAGCAGGATGTGGCTGCAAATCCAATATTGCCACAACACTTAAAGAAATGGGCGTAGAACTTTTGCTCGCTGGCAACATGGGCGAAGGGGCTGTAAATGTACTTAAAAAGTCTGGCATCGAAGTTGTCCGGGGGTGCGCCGGGAATGTTAAAGAAGTGGCGCTAAGCTGGTTGGCTGGTTCTGTTATGGATTCTGGCGAAATGTGTCATGCCCATGAAGCTGGTCATGAGTGCCAGCACTAAGTCAATCAATTTGGATAAGGAGAGTTAGTTTATGTCCAGACCGGTAAAATGGAAAAAAGTCTGTTGTTTACCAGAAACGGATTTGTTTGGACCCCTTAATGCAAAAAACAGGGAAGATGGAATTATTACCATGTCAGTAGAAGAGTACGAAACGATCCGCTTGATTGATCTGGAAGGTATGCTTCAGGAAGAGTGTGCAGAAAGTATGCACGTGGCACGAACTACGGTCCAGAAAATTTATAATGATGCCCGAAAAAAGCTGGCTGACGCATTGGTTAACGGTAATGTCTTAAAAATTGAAGGCGGCAATTATAAATTGTGCGAAGAAGGCCAGGAAAATTTCGGCTGCAGCCGATGCCGTAAACAGCGGATGAATGGAAGCAACAATTAGAGTTAAGAAAAAACGATAAAACAAACGAATGAGGAGAATTGTTATGAGTGAAGAATGCAGTCAATCCTGTGGATCATGCGGCGAAGAGTGTGAAGATCGAAAGGTAGATTTTTCAGAACAACCGCATGAGCTAAGTAGAATAAAAAAAGTGATTGGTGTTGTCAGTGGAAAAGGTGGGGTTGGAAAATCGATGGTTACCTCCCTGATGGCAGTTACAATGAGACGAAAAGGCTATCATACCGCTATTCTAGATGCTGATATTACGGGGCCATCGATTCCCAAAGCATTTGGGATCAATGAAAAAGCGATGCCCACAGAATTAGGACTTTTTCCGATATCCAGTAAAACCGGAATCGAAATTATGTCCATTAACCTATTGTTGGAAAATGATACCGATCCGGTGGTTTGGAGAGGGCCGATTATTGCCAACACCGTTAAACAGTTCTGGACCGATGTGATCTGGGGCGACGTTGATTATATGTTTGTGGATATGCCGCCGGGAACTGGTGATGTGCCATTAACCGTCTTTCAATCGCTGCCGGTAGACGGGATTATCATTGTCACATCGCCTCAGGAATTGGTCTCAATGATTGTTGCCAAAGCCGTAAATATGGCAAAAATGATGAAGATTCCGGTGCTCGGTTTAGTTGAAAACATGTCTTACTTTAAATGTCCGGACTGCGATAAAAAGCATTATTTATTTGGTGAAAGTCGCATCGAAGAAGTAGCGAAACAACATGGCATTGAGGTTGTGGCCAAGATGCCGATTGATTCCTCCCTTGCCGGAGCCTGTGATAAAGGGCTGATTGAATTATTTGATAACACCTGGCTGGATCATCTAGCCGAGACGCTGGAAGTGAATTTAGACGAAAATACAAAAGAAAATGGAGAACTAAAAATGAAAATAGCAGTAGCAAGCGATAATGGTATAGTATCTGGTCATTTTGGCCATTGTGAAAGTTTTATGATTTATGATACCGTGGATGGTAAGGTTGTAACGACTGAAGCCGTACCAAACCCTGGCCACAAACCGGGATTTTTACCGGTATTTTTAGATGAAAAAGGTGTCAACGTTATTATTTCCGGCGGAATGGGCGGCGGTGCAGTTGATATTTTTAACGAAAAAAATATTGAAGTCATTACCGGTGCCCAAGGCAAAGCAGAAGATCTCGTTAATAGTTATCTATTGGGAGAACTGGTTTCGACCGGGTCTGTCTGTCACGAACATCAACATCATGATGAGTGTGGCGAATAAATTAAAAATTCCTAGCCAAGTAAAAAAAGCTGTTTATCGGGATCAAAACTAGAATTTAATCATATCCAGTCGTGAAATTAGTATTGACGGCTGGATATTATTATGTTAGAATAATGCTTGTATATACAAGGAGCTGGTGTTTTGCTGAAGCAAAATGTACATCTAAGAAAAGTACGTTGATCCGTATATGTGTTATACTGGGAAAGATTAATAAAATTTATAATTATGTGTCTGAAGACTCACTTTTGTGAGTCTTTTATTTTTTGAAAATTTAAGGAGAAAAGCAAAATGAATCAGAAATTATGGGAAAAATCGGTCGAGTTTCACGGACATCATTGTCCCGGATTAGCCATTGGGGTGAGAGCGTCACAGGAAGCGATTAAAGCGCTCAATGTTTCATTTTCAGAAGACGAGGATGTGGTTTGTATTACTGAAAACGATGCCTGTGGGGTTGATGGGGTACAGGTTATTTTAGGATGTAGCGTAGGAAAAGGTAACCTGCTGTTTAGAAACCGCGGAAAACAAGCCTTTTCATTCTTTAATCGCAATACCGGCGAAAAACTCAGACTGGTTTTAAAAGCGCTACCAGAAATGGAGCGGGATGAAATGGAAGCCTATATCTTAAATGAACCAGATGCCAGCAAAATCTTTGACTTTAAAACCCCGGATTATGAATTACCAGAACGGGCCCGGATTTTTCAGAGCGTGATCTGTGAAGAATGTGGCGAAAAAACCGCTGAGCATATGATTCGCCTGGAAAATGGCAAAAAAGTCTGCGTGGATTGCTCCAATCCCTACACTCGAGGTTTTTAAAGAACGCCTTTGCGGTTAGAAGAGAACTAAGGCAATAATTTGAAAGAGGTGAAACGAATGAAAAGAATCGTTGCAGTTTTATTGAGTTTAATGATGATGGTAACTTTTGCGGCCTGTACCAATACAATAGCAGAGACCACTGAGAGCGAAACGACCACAAAGGTTGTGACCGATAGTTTGGGCCGACAGGTGGAAGTGCCGGCCGAGATCACCAGTGTGGGTTCACTTGGTGTTATGCGGCTGTTAACTTATATGGATGCGGCCGATTTGGTGACTGGTGCAACGGATATGGACAACGTTCAAGTACTGACCCGTCCATACACGTTGGTTAATCCCAATTATGCAAGTCTGAAACAGATTGGTCAGGGCGGTGCCGGTGGAATTGTCCCCTTTGACGAAGAAATCATCAAATTGGCACCTGATGTGATTTTTGTGGTATCCGACTACACCCAGACCGATGAATTGCAGGCAAAAACCGGTATTCCTGTGGTGGCGGTAGCGAATCCCGGGCTGTTTGATGGAAAAATGGATGCTTCGATCGATATTATCGGCCAGGTACTGGGCAAAGAAGATCGTGCCAACGCAGTTAATGAATTTATGGATGCGGCTCAAAAAGATCTCAATGACCGGACCAAGGATATACCAGAAGCCAGTCGTATTACTGTCTACAACGGCGCTTTGAATTTTAAAGGCAAACACGGTTTTGATGGCACCAGCGGGAACTATGGACCCTTTGTGGCAATCAACGCTAATAATGTCGTCGATCAAACGGGACAAAAGACGGCATTTACTGTGGATCTTGAGCAGGTATTGGCCTGGAATCCGGAGATTATTTTCCTTAATCCAGAGAACATGGATCTGGTCAATGAACAGTATACCCAGAATCCAGACTTTTTCAACGCACTCAAAGCGGTTCAGGACAACAAGGTTTATACTCAATTGGCATATAACAATAACTATACCAATGTTGAGATTGCCTTGGCTGATGCTTATTATGCAGGAACTGTTGTTTATCCTGACAAGTTCAAGGATATTAATATTGAAAAGCAAGCTGACGAAATTTTTGAGTTCCTGCTTGGTGAAAAATTGTATGCAAAATATGTAGCAGCAGGTCAGGGCTTTGGTCCGCTGACAATTGGTAAGTAAAAAAATGGACAACAAAAAAAAGACGGCTTGCGGAGTTAACTATGATCAATACGTTCACCGCAAGGTTTTGACCATTGTAACTCTGGTGGTGTTGACATTTCTAACCGCTCTTTTTGCTATATCTGCTGGTTCAGCTGATATTCCGGTCTTGGAAGTACTTAAGGCACTGTTCGGATTTGGAGCGGCCAAAAACGTGCTGGTTACCGTCAATATCCGGTTGCCGCGAATTCTGATGGCGATTGTCGGAGGGATTGGGCTGGCTGCTGCTGGCTGTGTCATGCAGAGTATTTTAAAAAATCCGCTGGCATCGGCATCAACTCTGGGTATTTCCCAGGGAGCTTCTTTTGGCGCCGCGATTGCGATTACCTTTTTGGGTGGCGGAACCGTGATGGGAAATACCGCCAGTGCCGTGACCGTTAATAACCCCTATTTAACGAGTATGTGTGCATTTGCAGCGTCTATGTTTGTCACCCTAGTAATCTTAGGACTATCCAAGGCCCGGAAAGCTTCGCCGGAAACCATGATTCTGGCCGGGGTTGCACTCAGCTCGTTGTTTGCCGGAGCGACAGCACTGATTCAATATTTTTCCTCAGATGTTCAGATGGCTGCCATTGTATTTTGGACCTTTGGGGATCTGGGGCGGGCCAGCATGCAAAATATCCAGGTAGCTGCCGTGGTTACTGCTGGAGCACTGATTTACTTTATGTTTAACCGCTGGAATTACAACGCCCTCGAGTGTGGCGAACATACGGCTACCGGGCTGGGGGTCAATGTATCCCGGGTTCGGCTTATCGGAATGACGGTGGCTTCTCTGACAGCGGCAACGATCGTGTCCTTTGTGGGGATCATCAACTTTATCGGTTTAATTGCCCCTCATATTATGCGTCGTTTTGTGGGCAATGATTATCGCTACTTATTACCGGCATCAGCTTTAACAGGAGCTTTGATGCTGCTCGTCAGTGATACATTTGCTCGTCTGATTGTCTCACCAATTATTCTGCCAATCGGGGCCATTACCTCATTCCTTGGGGCTCCGTTATTCTTATATCTCATATTTAAAGGAGTTGGTCATAATGCTGAAAATTGATGCCTTAGAATTTGGCTATCGATTCAACCGAAAAATTTTGGATCACATTAAATTCGATGTAAAAAATGGCGAATGTGTGGCGATTTTAGGTAACAACGGGGCTGGGAAAAGTACCATGTTAAAGTGTCTGAATAAGATTATCTCACCCCAAAAAGGCCGGGTGGTGGTAAATGAGGTGGACATTCTTAAACTCAATCGTCTGGATATTGCAAAGAACACAGCTTATGTTGCCCAAAAAAGCGAAGGCAGCCGAATCACCGCTTACGATGCTATCTTGTTAGGGCGAAAACCCTATATCAAACTGGCGCCCAAAAAAGAAGACTATGAAATTGTCGAAACAATTATAGAAAGTATGGATTTAGAAGCGTTCTCATTGCGTTATATTGACGAGTTAAGCGGCGGGGAATTGCAAAAGGTGATGATCGCCCGGGCCCTGGCCCAGGAGCCGAAGGTTTTGCTTCTGGATGAACCCACCAGTTGCCTTGACCTTAAGAATCAGTTGGAGGTCTTAAAACTGATCCAGAGCATTACCAAAGAAAAAGAAATTGCCGTTGTCATTGTGATCCATGATCTGAACCTGGCACTGCGGTATTGTGACCGGTTCCTCTTTCTCAAAGACACGGAAATTTTCTGTTATGGCGGAATGGATGTGATGACCTCCGAAAACATCGGTGCCGTTTATCAGGTCCCGGTAGCTGTTGAATCGTACCAAAATCAGAAGGTTGTGATTCCTTTAACCTGAAATAGGCAAAAATTCTGGTTTGTTTAGTTGAACCAGAGTTTTTTGTTGCAATTAATCTAAATAATACGATTGTGGGCCTTCGCGAAGTCTGATAAAATAGAAGAAAAGTCAGGGGGACTATGCCGATGTCAGCATTTAAGAATACAGCTCCGATTGTTTGGTTATTAATATCCATTGCGGTATTTGCCGGTGGCATGATTATGCTGCTTGATGTCAAGCTGGCTTGGAATATGATTATTACCAGCATCTCGATTATGCTGGTGGTGGTCGGGATTATGTATCTGTCAGCTATTTTTCTAAAAAAGGGCGAAAGTAAGTTTAAAGAGTTGGGAATTGGAATTTTATCTCTGTTGGGCGGGGTTTTTACCTATCTCAACCCGCAGTATTTAAAGGTGCCGTTTAGTTTTGCAATTGGGATGCTGGGGATTATTATTGGTTGCTTTGTTTTATTAAGTAGCATTAAATTAAAAAAAGACGGTGCTTCCTGGGTGTGGACCTTGCTGGTGGCTCTGGTCTATATCGGCTTGGGTATTAACATGGCTTTTTTGACCACAACAGGCCGGATCTTTGGCATTATCTTCGGCGTTTATCTGATCTTTTTTGCTTTAAATATTTTTGGCGATGCCTTGGTCAGTTTGATGAAACACAATGATGGGGCCAAAAAAGCCAAGAAGCACATTCGTGTAACCCTACCACTGGTATTTGCTGCGTTCCTGCCGATGCGGATGTTAAAAAAAGTGAATGCATTGGTGCAAGAAGAACCGGATGCTTTATTATTGCTAGAAGACCACTCCATAGAACGAACCACCGATATGGAGATTTTTATCCATACCAAAGAAGGATTGATTCCGGGCATGGGTCATGTGGATGCTGCCATAGGCGAGTGTGTTTACAGCTATGGCAATTATGACGATTCCACCTGGAAGTTAGGGGGCTTTTTAGCTGATGGCGTTTTGGTTGAAATGCCCAAGACCGAACATGTTAAACAGGCGCTGAAAGTTGAAAAGAAAATTTTAATGGGCTATGGCCTCGCACTGACGCCAGAACAAAAAAAAGGGGTTCAGGAGCAGCTGGACGATCTCCTGTCTCACGTTCTTCCTTGGGAGCCAAAGGCGGAGCAAGCGGACAAAGGCGAAATCAAAGGAAATGCAAAGGATTTTGAGGATGTTTCCAGTCAGCTTTATAACGACGCAAAGGCCAGTTTTTATAAATTTAAACAGGGCAACGAGTTTAAAACCTATTATGCCCTGGGAACGAATTGTGTCAAGTTGGTGGATACGCTTGTCGGTAAAACCGGAATTGATCTGATCAAGATCAATGGCATTATTACCCCCGGTGCCTATCTGGATTATCTGGATCGTCTTTATGACCGGGGCGATTCCATTGTGGTTTCCCGTACCCTGTATCAGGACATTGAAAATAAGAGGGAAAAGGAAATAGCAGTTAGTCCGGCCTAGAACGCTCAGCTTTTACTGGGGCCATTAAAGCAGCTTGAAATGATTGTGGTTGTACTCAATGATCCCGTCTTTTTGAAGTTTGGAAAGAACCCGGGATAGGGCACTGCGGTCGACACATAAAAAATCAGCTAATTCATTGCGCGTAAAGGGAATCTCAAAAGCGAGGTTCCCTTTTTTTTCGGCCTGTAACGACAGATAGGAGAGTACCTTGTCTTGAATAGTCCGCCGCGATAACAACTGGTTTTTACTGCTGAGGAGGATGTTCTTTCGGGCGAGTATCTTCAGTAGATTCTCAATCAGGTGATTGTGAAACACACAGGAGTTAGGACAGGTATTAATAATCCGTTCGATCCCCAGAAACATGACAGCTGTGTTGGTTTTTGCCAGTACCGTGACGGGGCTTTCTTTAATACCGGCACTGGCAAAGGCTTCGCCAAAAATATGGCTGGGACTTAGTTCCGTGAGAATGGATCGATTACCGTAATAATCCTCTTGAATAACTTGGACTTCTCCCGATAAAATAACCCCCACAGTGGTTACCGGCTGGCCAGTCAGTAAAATAATCTCCCCCCGGTCATAATTTTTTTCTTCACCACCCAGGCACTTTAGCATGGCTTCCAGGTTTTCGTCGATGCCATCGAATAATTTAACTTTTCTTAAAACATCTAAATTTTTATTCATAATTATCCTTTGTGTTGCATATGCAACGGTAGTTTTGGGTAAATTATATTATGATTGGTTCAAGAAATCAATACCAAATTCCAAGGAGGAAAATAAGATGATCCGAAAAATAATTACAATAGATGAGAATAAGTGCAACGGCTGTGGATTATGTGCAGAAGCCTGCCATGAAGGCGCAATTGGAATGGTTGACGGCGTGGCCAAATTACTACGTGACGACTATTGCGACGGATTGGGAGATTGTCTGCCAAGTTGTCCCACCGGAGCGATAACCTTTGTGGAACGGGAAGCGGCAGCTTATGACGAAGCCGCGGTCTTAGAAAATATGAAAAAAAAGGAAACGACACAAAATAGTGGCGCGAAAAAAGCAGGCGGATGTCCGGGAACCCAGGCAAAAACCATTGTCCGAGAAACGATAGCGACCGATGACGGACCGGAACCACTGCCATGCGGATGCCCCGGCTCATCTTCTAAGGCCATTGTTCGGGAAACCGTGGCTGCGGAGAAACCAGCACCAACTGAAGCGCTCGAATCACAACTTAGACAATGGCCGGTTCAAATTAAGCTGGCACCGGTTAATGCCCCTTATTTCAATGGTGCCCACTTGTTGATTGCGGCAGATTGTACCGCCTATGCCTATGCTGATTTTCATAATCGCTTTATCAAAAATAAAATTACCTTAATCGGTTGTCCAAAACTAGATGCCGTTGACTATGCGGATAAGCTGACTGAAATATTAAAACGTAATGAGATTAAAAGCGTTACTGTCGTCCGAATGGAAGTTCCCTGTTGCGGAGGGATTACTGCAGCAGTTACCACGGCACTTAAGGATTCAGGAAAAATGATTCCATGGCAGGTATTGACCGTCACTACTGATGGAAAAGTATTGGAGAATGATTAAAGAAGCATGATAGCGATTTATTGTCTTAGGCGAAGAAAAATTAAGATAAGCGCTTAGGTATCAATTCCTGGCAGTAAGCTTGGCTAAAAAAGTGTCCTGTAATTATTCGTCCCCAAAATACAGCCATATCCAAAATTTTTGTGGATATGGCTCTTTTTAGTTTACAAATGCAAAATTTAAGTAGCTTCAGCGATCGAAAATAAAATGCATTACAAGTATTTAGAGCGTGGATAAAGTGCAAAAAAATACAGCATTTATCATGGTTTCGTAAACCTTTGCAGAAAACAGAAAAAAATAATTTATAAAGGCTTTAATTTGCTCATTAAGCGATAAAGTTCTGTTGTAAAATCAGAATGATTATGTTATGATAACCCTGTCGATACATATATATACAAGTTGACAAAATACGAATTTTTCCTGTTGATAAATCAGTGGGTATAACTTACACTGAAAAGAGAAAATTGACCGGAGAAACGATAATGGAGGAAACATTATGGCTTTTAATATTGCAGTTGCGGGTAAGGGTGGCGTTGGTAAAACAAGTCTTACCGGTATGCTTATTGAATATTTAGTTGCAGAAGGTCTGGGTCCAATTTTAGCAGTGGATGCCGATGCCAATGCAAACCTTAACGAAGTACTGGGGGAAGAAGTGGAACTTTCCATTGGTGAGATTAAAGAAGAAGTAAATCATGCCGAAATGGATGGGGTACCATTGCCTCCAGGTGTGACAAAAACAGACTTTTTGAGACTTCGGTTAAATCAGGCCGTTGCCGAAGGAAATGGTTATGATCTTCTGGTTATGGGTCGCAGCCAGGGTGCTGGTTGTTATTGTTATGTTAACGGAATCTTAAAAACTCAGCTTGATATGCTGGCAGGTAACTATCAATATATTATCGTTGATAATGAAGCGGGGATGGAACATCTAAGCCGGGGAACGCTCGGTCGAATTGATATGCTTATTCTTGTCAGCGACTGTTCCCGTCGTGGGATTCAGGCTGTTGGCCGAATCAAAGAGTTGGTTTCTGAACTTAAACTGAAAGTACCAGTGATTAAGCTGATCGTCAACCGCGCCCCAGATGGCGTTTTAAACGAAGGAACAGCCGAAGAAATTAAAAACCAGGGTCTTGATCTTATTGGTGTTGTGCCATTAGATCAGAATGTGTTTGAATTTGATGCTTATGGCAAACCGTTGGTTGATTTACCATCTGATTCACCAGCCAAGGTTGCGCTACGCGATATTGTCAACAAACTTGAACTGATCAAAAACGGCAAAAAATAAATGCCTGATTAAGGCTCTTAAGACTTATTGACAAATGGATTAAGTAGCACCGACAATTGTTATATCTAAAGAGATTATCAATTGATCGGTGCAGACGTTTGTCGAGAAACATGGGGCTGTTTGGCAGCCCTTTTAGACGGAAACTGCGGAAAAGGGGAGGTTGTTATATGAATAAGGTGCGATTTAATATTAAAGGAAAAAGATCGGTTGATTTAATCGCGAGCGACGGAGAAAATTTACTAGAAGCCGCCAGAAGAGCTGGTGTTATGATTGATTCACCGTGTAGCGGAAACGTGACCTGCGGTAAATGCAAGGTTAAAATAGAGTCGGGTCAGGTTAAAACAGAAAAATCCCGGCATATTTCTGAAGCAGAAATGGCCCAGGGGATCGTACTTTCATGTAATTCAACCATCATAGAAGATATCGAGGTGGAAGTACCGGATTTAGCGTCTTCTTTTGTAAACGAAATGCAGATCACCGATCTGTCGGTCAATGAGAATAGAAATATTAAATACGTACGCAAGAAAATGATCAAAGAAGGAATGACCAATGCCAGCCGACTCTGGTCTGAGATCATCAAGTTGCCGTGTCCCAGCATTGAAGATAACAGTGCTGATGAAGATCGTCTAAAGCTTTATTTTAAGCAGCAATTAGGCTATGAAGATATTGCCATCAGTTTAAATGTCATCAAGAAACTGCCAGATGCTTTTAGAAAGAATGATTTTTTGATCGAAGTCGTTTATTTAAAACGCCGGGAAGTGGCTGAAATTCTGGATGTCAAACCGGCAAACAGTGAAAAATCGGTTCTGTACGGGATTGCTCTGGATATTGGGACAACTTCGGTGTCGGCTTGTCTGGTCGATATGAATACCAATGAGATTTTAACAAAGGCTTCAATGGGGAATGCCCAGGTTAAATATGGGGCGGATGTTATCAACCGAATTGTTTATTCAGAAAAACCTGGTGGCTTGGAAAAACTGCGCCGTGCCATAGTTGATGAGAGCATCAATAACCTTATTGAAAAACTGGTCAATACCATTGGCATCAGCAAAGAAGATATTTATGAGGTCTGTGCGGCCGGAAATACGACCATGAACCACTTGCTGTTGGGGCTTAATCCGGACTATTTAAGACGGGAACCATTTATTCCGGCCATTAATGACATCCCCGAAATGAAATGTGCAGAATTAGGGATTACTGTTAATCCGGAAGGAAAAATATATTTAGCACCTTCGGTTGCCAGTTACGTAGGCGGCGATATTACCGCCGGTGTTTTTGCGGTACCCGTTTGGATGCGGGAAGATTTCACCATGCTGGTGGATCTGGGAACAAACGGCGAAATTGTCTTTGGAAATAAAGATTTTCTGATGACCTGCGCCTGTTCAGCCGGACCTGCTTTTGAAGGCGGTGAAATTAGCTGCGGTACCCGGGCTGTGCCTGGAGCGATTGAGCAAGTTACTATCAATGACGGAGACTTAAGGCCTTTTTATAATACCATTGGTCAGGTTAGCCCGGTGGGAATTTGTGGTTCAGGGATCATCGACTTAATTTGCGAGATGAAACGAACGGGTATAATCAATGGAAAAGGCCGAATGGAACGGGATCTGAATCATCCTCGAATCAAGTTTGATGAATACGGCATCGGTCAGTATTATCTCTACTCCAAAGAATTGGATAATGGTTCTAAAGATGTATATATTACGGAAATTGACATTGACAGTTTTATCAAGGCAAAAGGAGCGGTCTTCTCCGCGATCTATATTTTAATGGAAAGTCTGGATATGTCCATTGATGTTCTGGAAAATATCTATGTCGCCGGGGGCATCGGTACCAATCTGGATATTACCAATGCTATCGCCCTGGGGATGTTGCCAGATATCCCGGTGGAGAAATATTACTACATCGGTAACAGCTCAATGCAGGGATGTTACCTGGCATTGACCCTCAGTGAAGGAAAAGACAAGATTCGGGAGATTTCTCAGAATATGACGTATATGGAATTAAGTGTCCACCCAACTTATATGGATGAGTTCATATCAGCCTGTTTTATCCCCCATACCAATATGAATTTATTTCCTTCCCTGGAAAACTGAAAATAGGAGATTTTTAAATGGAAAATACGTTACGGGATGAAACCGCAATTGAAGAAAAAAGAAAAGATAAAATACCCTTCGAACACTACAAGGGCTTGTTAAAGGACCTTAATCCCCAGATGATTGCGGCTAACAGTACCTGTCCTTATAATGAAAAAGATAATTTTTTCACAGTCACCCTGATGGGAACGCCATATAAGGTGACCTATCCTCAGGGTGATGTGACTGATATGGACAGCCGGGATTTTGATAATTATAAACTCAAAACCATGATTTTACGGTATTTGATTAATGCTAAAGGGGTTAAGGCCACCGGCGAAAACATCGCCTATCGGGATGTTTCCGGTGGGAATGTCTACTATCCCTGTTTTGAAGGGCGTTGTTTAAAACGTTTTGCCTTTACCTTTAATTACAATCTTGACGGTTTAAAAAAGGCCATGGCTGTTCTAAAAGCAGAGCCGCAAAGTATTGGTGATCTTTCATGGCGTTTTGAAGTCATTAATAATATGTTTATGACTGCTATTCTCTGGATTGGGGATGATGAATTCCCACCGGAAGCGCAAATATTATTTGATGCTAATTTCCCCAGTGCCTTCAGTGCTGAGGATATGGCCGTAATGGGTGATATTTTTATTCCGGCATTAAAAGAACTCAGCAAGAAATAATGAAACAATCAAAGATACTAAATATTGATCCCCATTTTTCGGAAAGTAGTTATATCATCAACCGGGATTTATTTAAAAATTTTGATCCTGTTGCGATGAGTCAAAAGTCTCTTTGTCCCTTCGATCCGAAAAATGGGCGGTTTGAAATAATGGTCCTGGGTGAATCCTATTTTGTACTTCATCCCAGCGGTCTGGTTTTGAATGCCCGAGAGGAAGAATTTGATAATTACTCGGTCAAAATTTTTATTCTTCGCTACTTAATGAATGCCAACGGAAAAGAAGCAACCAACGAATGGATCAGCTTTAAAGAATTTCCGGATGGGCCCATTTATTATTCGAATTTTCATAAACGCTGTATTCAAGTTTTTGCGCAAATTGGCAATGAGAGGCCGGAACAGCTTAAACACTATATGAGCCTGCAAAAAGCTAAGACCTATGGTAAGGGTGATCTTTCCTGGCAGTTTACGGTGACACCGGGGGTTGATCTCATCTGGATTTTATGGTTTGGCGATGATGAGTTTGAAGCAGAGGCTCAAATATTATTTGACAAAAAATTAACAGACGTCTTTAATATTAAGGATTTGGCAATTTTAGGCGATGTTTTGATGATTTCGCTGAAAACCTTTACGCTCTCTTTAGACTCTAAAAAAAATTAGGATAAATTTTAGAAAAATGCCGAAAAATAATTGACAAACTTTTAACTAATAGTGTACAATCTGTGTATACTTATATATACAGGTAAAAAGCTGTAAAATATGTAATGGTTTTAATTTGGTTTTAAAGTGTGAAGCTTTGAAATAAATATTTTGAAAAAAGGTAACAGGTTAGGAGGAAACAAAAAAATGCCATACAAAAAAGCAGAACAAAAATTTAGTGGCAAGATCAACGCATGTGAGATAGGTGTAGGAGATGCAGCTATCAGCATTGGCGGAGAAAACTCATTACCATTTTTAGGTACTGAAGGCTTCAAAACCGCAGTTGGAATCGCAATCTCTGACACAACCGATGAATGGTCAGATTGCTTTGGAACAATTTACGGTGACGATCTTAAAAACCCAGCGGCTTTGGCAAAAGCAGCAGTAGAAAAATCAGGTGCGGACTTCTTGTTAATTAAACTTGAAAGTGCTGATCCAAACGGTGCTGACAATTCAGTCGAAAACTGTGTCGCGACAGCGGTAGCTGTAGAAGCGGCAATTAGCGTACCTTTAGTTGTAGAAGGATGTAAAAACGCAGACAAAGATGCTAAGTTACTGGAAAAAGTTGCTCAAGCTCTTGAAGGAAAAAATGTGGTTTTATTTTCTGCTGTAGAAGACAATTACAAGACAATCGGTGCTGCCGGCGGAATGGCTTACGGACAAAAAGTAGCCGCAGAATCCTCAGTTGATATCAACCTTGCAAAACAATTAAATATCTTATTAACACAATTAGGTGTTAAAGGAAAAGATATTCTGATGGATGTTGGTTCAGCAGCTGTAGGCTATGGCTTTGAGTATGTTGCATCAACCATGGATCGTATTCGTTTAGCTGGCCTAGGTCAAAATGATGAAAGTTTACAAATGCCAATTATGACTAATATTTCTGGTGAAGCGTGGGGCGTTAAAGAAGCGGTTTCCACCCTTGAAGATGCACCGGAATGGGGCGATCAGGAAGCACGCGGGGTTGGTATGGAAGTATCAACAGCGGCAGCTTGTGTTGTTGGCGGATCAAACGCAATCATCGTAAGACATCCAGAATCAGTTAAGGCGATCAAAAGCTTAGTTGCTGGAATCATAGGTTAGGAAAGGAAGGCGAATACAAATGGCAGTAAAAGGTTTAGATATTTTTAAACTCACTCCTAAGACAAACTGTAAAGAGTGTGGTTTCCCAACATGTATGGCTTTCTCTATGAAAGCAGCTACTGGTGCTGTACCCATCGAAAAATGTCCATACATTTCAGAAGAGTCCAAAGAATTATTATCAGAAGCAACAGCTCCACCAATGAAAACTATCAAAGTTGGCGCTGGCGAAACTGAAAAAGCGCTTGGTGGCGAAACAGTCTTATTCAGACATGAAAAAACATTGGTTAACAAAAACTTATTTGCAGTTGAATTATCAGATGCAATGAGTGACGCTGATGTGGATGCGATTTGTGCTACATTACAAAAGGTAAACTATGACCGTATCGGCGAAATGATGTCGGTTGAAGTTGTCGCCGTACGTTTTGTTTCTGATGCAGCTAAATTTGCGGCTTTAGTTAAAAAAGTTGCAGATTGCGGAAAAATTCCAATGATCGTTACTGTTGATGCTGAAGTAGCAAAAGCAGCGGTTGCAGGTGCTGGCGCTGGCGCTATCATCATGGGCGCAACCAAAGATAACGCAGCAGCGATGGTAGACGTAGCTAAGGCTGCAGATGCTGTTCTTGGTGTTTCTGCAGACAGTATCGAAGCACTACACGACTTAGTTGAAGCAATTGAAAAAATGGGCTATAAAAAACTGGTATTAAACGTAGGCGAAACTTCCATTAAAGAAGCTTACGCAAATGCAGTTGATATTCGTACCGCAGCAATCAAAGGCAATGACCGAACATTTGGCTATCCTTCAGTCGTGTTTGCCAACAAACTGGCAACTGGCGATATCAACCTACAAATTGCTCTGGCATCGGCTTTTGTTCTGCGATATGGTTCCATTATTGTTATGGAAGAAATGGACTTTAACGCTGCATTGCCGCTGTTTGGTTTAAGACAAAACATCTTTACCGATCCTCAAAAACCAATGCGTGTTGAACCGAAGGTTTATGAATTTAACAAACCAACCGGTAATGATCCTGTTTTAGTTACTGTTGACTTTGCATTATCTTATTTTGTTGTTGCTGGTGAAATTGAACGATCTAAGGTTCCTGCCTACCTGGCAATTCCAGATGCAGGTGGTTACTCTGTTCTGACCGCTTGGGCTGCTGGTAAATTTGGATCAAGCGTTATTGCTAACTTCATTAAAGAAAACAACGTTGCCGATGTAACGACATCTCGTAAGTTAATCTTACCTGGTAAAGTTGCCGTTCTTCAGGGCGATCTAGCTGAATTACTACCTGAATGGGAAGTAATCGTTGGACCAAACGAAGCAATGCAATTACCGAAGTTCTTAAGAGACATGCAAGCATAATATCAATCTGTGCTCGGGACTCATCCCGAGCGCACCTAAATATTTTTTCAATTTGAAAGGGGAACAATATGTCAAAATTTATGGTTATTGGTGAAAGAATTCACTGTATCTCTCCTGCAATTCGTCAGGCTTTCGCAGATAGAAACCCTGAGCCAATTCTTTTAAGAGCAAAAGAACAATTAGAAGCGGGCGCAGACTACTTGGATTTAAACATCGGACCGGCTGAAAGAGGCGGCGAAGAATTAATGCAGTGGGGTGTTAAATTGCTCCAGGAAAACTTCGATAATGTGCCATTAGCGCTTGATACAGCGAACATGAAAGCGATCGAAGCGGGAATCCAGGTTTATAACCGATCAAAAGGAAAACCAATTGTAAACTCTGCAGATGCAGGCGACCGTATTGAATATGTCGATTTAGCAGCAGCTAATGATGCTATGGTAATCGCTCTTTGCTCTAAAGAAGGTGTACCAGGAAATAATGACGAACGTATTGCTTACTGTTCAGAATTATTAGAACGTGGTATGGAACGTGGTATGGAACCAACAGATTTATTGTTTGATCCATTATTCATTGTAATCAAAGGAATGCAAGATCAATTAGTTGATGTTTTAGAAGCAATCCAAATGATCACTGACATGGGCTTGTTAACAACTGGTGGATTAAGTAATGTATCCAACGGTGCACCAAAACATATTCGTCCATTATTAGACTGTGCTGTTTTAGCAATGGCTATGCAATGTGGATTCAGTTCTGCAATCGTTAATCCATGCGACAAACGATTAAGAGAAACAATCGTAGCTTGCGATATTATCAAAAATAATATCCTTTATGCAGATTCAGTACTTGAGTTCTAGAAATACCTTTTTAAATTAGAAAAACAGGTATTTGAAAATACTCACAAAAAAAAGCCCCCGACCACAATTCATCACTTGCCGCACAAGATAAGATGAAGGTCAGGAGCAAACAACTATGTATAATGTATCACTCACCTACATTGTATAACATTTAACAATGTTTGTAAAGGGGATTTTGATTATTTTTTTAGATATGACGAAACTTTTTACAAATGCGTAAAAAATAACTATTATACGAAACGGGTGCGTTGATATAAATTATAAAATTTAGAGAGGTAGAAAAAATATGAGCAATGAAATTTTAAACTACGATAAGGTCGCTGAAGCTTCCCTTGCGAAAGCTCAGAGAGATGGCGCAGAAACAATGTGGGATCGCCGTGCAGCCCAAAAAACCCAATGTGGTTTTGGAGAAGCAGGGGTATGTTGCCGAATTTGTGCAATGGGTCCATGTCGAGTAAGTCCAGTACCCGGAAAAGGTGCTGAAAGAGGTATTTGTGGAGCTAATGCTGACACAATTGTTGCAAGAAACTTTGCCAGAATGGTAGCCGCAGGTACATCTGCTCACTCGGATCATGCCCGTGATATCGTTCATGCAATGCATCATGCTAAAGCTGAAGGTCCTTTCAAAATTCGTGACGAGGCAAAGTTACGACGAATCGCGAAAGAATGGGATGTAGTTGATGCTGATACCAAAGAAACATACGCATTGGCACACGAAATGGCTGAATTAGCCCTGGAAGAATTTGGAAAACCTTTTGGAACTCTACGCTTCTTAAAACGAGCACCACAAGCGCGTCAGGATGTTTGGGCAAGAGAAGGTATTGAACCAAGAGCAATTGACCAGGAAGTAGTAACTTTACTCCACTCTACTCATATGGGTTGTGCTGCAGATTACGAAAGTATCTTCCGACGTGGGATGAGAACTGGTATGTCTGATGGATGGGGCGGTTCCATGATTGGTACCGAATTCTCTGATATTCTTTACGGAACACCAACTGCTCGTGCTTCATCTTCTAACTTAGGTGTAATTGATGCTGAAATGGTAAATATCCTGATCCATGGTCATGATCCTAACCTTTCTGAAATGTTAGTATTAGCAGCTCAAGATCCAGCAATGGTTGAAATGGCTAAATCTGTTGGTGCCAAAGGCATTAACATCGTTGGGATGTGCTGTACAGGTAATGAAATGACCATGAGACATGGTATTAAAATTGCCGGAAACTTCTACCAACAAGAAATGTGTATCATTACTGGTGCAATGGAAGCTGTAGTTGTTGACGTTCAATGTATTTTCCCGGCTCTTCCAGAACTGGCTAAAACATACCATACCCGATTCATCAGTACATCACAAAAAGCTAAAATCGCTGGCGATTTATACATCGAATTCTCAGAAGCAACCGGTTTGGAAAATGCTGCCGAAATCGTTAAAATTGCAATTGAAAACTTCCCAAATCGAGATGCTTCCAAAGTAGAAATTCCAGACATCAAACAAGATACCCTGGTTGGTTACTCTGTTGAAACCATCATCGATCATTTGGACAAAGTTGTTAACTCTCAATTAGAAGATAAACTGGGAACTGTTAAACCATTAACCGACGTTATCTATGCCGGTGTTATCCGTGGGGCTGCTGGTGTTGTTGGTTGTAACAATCCTAAACAACAACATGACTATGCTCATATTACTGTAATGGAAGAACTAATCAAACGTGATGTAATCTGTGTTGTTACAGGTTGTGCCGCTCAAGCTGCTGCTAAAGCCGGTTTATTAACATTAGAGGCAAAAGAAAAATGTGGCCGTGGTCTGCTAGAAGTTTGTGAACGTGTAAACATTCCACCAGTTCTTCATATGGGTTCTTGTGTAGATATCAGCCGTATCCTTCACTTAGTAAACCTATGTGCAGATTTAAAAGGAATCGATCCAGCCTTATTACCTGTAGTCGGTATCGCACCAGAATGGATGTCAGAAAAAGCGGTTGCGATTGCTAACTATGTAGTTGGTTCTGGGATCAATACTTACCTGGGTGTTATTCCACAAGTATTGGGATCACCAAACTTTACAAAATTAATGACTGAAGATGTTCAGGAATTTATTGGCGCTCACTTCGTATTTGAAAAAGACCCAATTGTCATGGTTGATAAAATCATGGAAGATTTAGAAGCAAAACGTACTGGATTAGGTATCTAATTTATAAAAGATAGACAGGTGATAAAATGAAAATAGCATTAACAGGAAAAGGCGGGGTTGGAAAAACAACCATCTCAGCAAGTTTAAGCCGATATTTCGCCGATGAAGGATTTAATGTGTTAACAGTTGATGCTGACCCCGATGCCAATCTTGGTCTTGCCTTGGGTATGACTGACGAAATGATTGCCAGTATTGTTCCTATTTCAGAAATGAAAGACATGATCGAAGAACGTACAGCGGCCGATACCGGTTCATTTGGCTCAATGTTTAAAATGAATCCAGAGGTCGCCGATATTCCCGAACGCTACGCCAAAGAATTTAATGGCGTCAAACTCTTAACCATGGGAACGGTTGATACTGGGGGATCAGGCTGTGTCTGTCCCGAGCATGTATTGCTAAAAATGCTGATGAGCCATCTGGTACTTTACCAAAAAGATGTGGTCATCATGGATATGGAAGCAGGCATCGAACATTTGGGTCGAGGTACTGCCGGTGCAGTTGACGCTTTTATTGTCGTCGTCGAACCGGGAGTCCGTAGTATTCAGACGTTTCATAAAGTTAAATCCATGGCAATGGATATCGGTGTAAAACAGGTTTATGTTATTGGAAACAAAATCCGGAATGACGGAGATATCGCCTTTATAAAAGAAAAAGTCGGAGACGAAAACATCATTGGTTTTTTATATTACCGGGATGCCATTTCGGAATCGGATCGCAACAATCAATCGCCCTATGATGATCCTGAGATGAAGGAAGATATTGCTGTTCTCGGCAAAAGCATTCTGGCGATTGTAGAAGAAAAAAAGAAGTAATTACGAGTACACGTACAACAACAAAAATCTAATGTTAATTGAACTAATCTAAGGAGGAAAAAGTCCATATGAATATGAATCTTTTTGATATAATTTACGACGGCCAAGCTCAGTACCTACAACGTGCTGAAGAAATGGTAGCCAAAGTCGTTGCTGAAAAGGGAAAAGAAACCCCAGTGAAATTCCCAGGTACTGCCTATGGTTTACCTTGTATTTATGCCATCACAGGCAAAAAAATTACCAATGTAGGTGAACTGGAAGATGCGTTAGCACTGACTAAAGAACATATTAACAGAACTAACTATCTGGCGGAAGCCTTAGATGCTGGAACAGCTGCGGCAATGTGTGCAGAAATTATTGAAGCAATTAAATATGTTTATGAAGAACTTCCATACGAAGGTCGTCACGTCGAAGATTTAAATACTACTGATGCCCGTTGTTTAGGACATCTCACCGATGCTGAGGTTCGTAGCTTCGGGGTTGCACTTGTAACCGAAGACATCCCAGGGGTTGCGGTTATTATCGGCGAATGTAAAGATGCTGAAATGTTGGCAACGATCGTTAAAGATTACCAGGGCAAAGGTTTATTAACCTTTATGGTTGGTAAAGTTATCGATCAGGCTATCGAACAAAAAATTAAAATGGGTATCGACCTTCGTGTTATTCCTTTGGGATACGAAATTGAATCTGTTATCCACGTTGTATCGGTTGCAATTCGTGCCAGCTTAATCTTTGGTGCGACACCTCCAGGCGACTTCCTGGCTCACAGAACTTATACAAAAAACCGTGTTAAAGCGTTTGTAAATGTATTTGGACCATGGGATAACAAAATTATTGCTGCCGGTGCTGCTGCCATCGAATTAGGCTTCCCAGCAATCACAGAAACCTATATCAATGAAGTACCAACCTTATTATTAAATCAACCAGACAACAGCAAAGTTGTTGCTACTTCTTTAGAAGCTCGTGGCATCAAAATCAAAGTTACTGAAATCGACTGTCCAGTTGCTGTTTCTTCAGCATTTGAAGGTGAACGTGTTCGTAAAGATACTATGTTTGCTGAATTCGGCGGAAACAAAACTGAATGTTGGGAACTTGTAACAACTGGTGATTTAGCCGAAATGGAAGATCACAAAATTACAGTTGTCGGACCAGATATCGATGACGCGATGTTCGCAGGCAAAGACGTTGTACGTTTACCTATGGGTGTTGTTGTTAAAGTTGCTGGTAAGCAAATGCAAAAAGATTTCGAAACCGTACTTGAAAGACGTATCCATTACTTCACAAACTATATTGAAGGTGCAATGCATGTTGGACAAAGAAATATTGCTTGGATCCGTTTAACCAAAGAAGCATTTGAAAAAGGTTTCCGTTTAAAACATATCGGTGAAGTTTTATACGCAAAAATGCGTTCTGACTTTGACAAGGTTGTTGATAAATGTGAAGTTACCATCTACACCAATGCTGAAGACGTAAAACGACTTGGCGAAGAATTAGTTAAACCAATCTATGCAGAACGTGATGAACGAATGGGTTCTTTAACTGATGAAAGTGTTGATGAATTCTACACCTGTTTATTATGTCAATCATTTGCTCCAAGCCACGTTTGTGTTGTTACACCAGAACGTTTAGGTCTTTGTGGTGCAGTGTCCTGGTTGGATGCTAAAGCTACTAAAGAACTTGATCCAATGGGACCAAACCAACCAATCGTTAAAGGTACAGCAACTGACGAACGTCTTGGAACATGGGATTCTGTAAATGAAGTAGTAGCTCAAACTTCACAAGGTGCAGTTGAAAAAGTTACACTTTACTCAATTCTTGAAGATCCAATGACCTCTTGTGGTTGTTTCGAATGTATCTGTGGTATTATGCCAGAAGCTAACGGTGTTATCATTGTAAACCGTGAGTTCCCTGACACTTCTCCAGTAGGTATGACTTTCGGTGAATTAGCATCTATGACAGGTGGTGGGGTTCAAACTCCAGGTTTCATGGGTCATGGTCGATTCCTGATCGGTTCTAAAAAATTCATGTCAGCTGAAGGCGGTTTATCACGAATCGTTTGGATGCCAAAAGAATTAAAAGACGATGTTGCAGAACGTTTAAATAAAGCAGTAAAAGAAATGACTGGCATTGAAAACTTCGCAGACATGGTTTGTGATGAAACAATTGCCAGTGATTCAGAAGCAGTATTAGAATTCTTAGAATCAAAAGGACATCCAGCCTTGGCGATGGATCCAATTATGTAATTAAATTTGACTTAAGTCGAATTTTGTAACATGCCTGAAGGCAGAGCACAGATGTGTTCTGCCTTTTTTTTAAGTCGATAAAAACAATTCTAGTTTAGATTAATTCCCGATAAATTCTAGTTTTATTAAGTATTAAGTGTTATAATTATCACAAATTAAAGTATAACAGGAGGAAAAAAATATGTGTAATAATAAAGAACTGCATCGTCATGGTGAACACCATGACCACGAAGAAGGTCATCCTCATAGCGGAACGACCAGTCATGATCATCAACATGCTCATCCCCATGCTGGTGATGAGGAGCATGAACATATCCACGAACATGATCATGAACACGCCCATACTCACAGTCATCCTCATAGTGATGACCATGATCATGGCAGTGAACATGTGCATACGACAGAACATGAGCATGAACATACCCATAAACACGCCCATCCCCATCCTCATCAGCATGACCATGCCCATCCCCATGAAACACAGGAGCATGCCCATGGTCATGAACATCCCCATGGACACGAACATCCCCATCCTCACGTGCATGGTGATGGACATTGTGGAAATCATGCCAAAAATGGCGCCGGTTGCTGCCAAGGTGGTGATGTTGAAAACAAAGACGTCGAGATATTAGGCTTATTGCTGGATCATTGGGTTACCCATAATCAGGATCACGCGATGGAGTATAATACCTGGGTTGAAAAAATGAACCGACTCGGTAAAAACGATGTCGCTGAATCCCTTATCGAAGCAATTGCATTGATGAGCGAAGCAGATAAACATCTCGTAGAAGCAAAAAAAGAATTAAACTAATCATTACTGTTTGCGTTTCTAGTGCGATCATCGTCTTGAGACGCAAATTTTGCAACTAATCGTATAAAGCAGAAAAACAATTGATGGGCGGTTGCTTTATTTTAGTCGCCCGTGAAAGTGTTAACCAATGCCTGAAGGTATTGAATTTCTTTAGAAAAGGAAGTGTGTAGTTGTTATGAGTTTGACAGATTTGATTTACGCTGGTTCTAATGCGGTGGCAGGTTTAACAGAAGGTGCAGTAGATGATGCCATCAAAAAATATGGTGAGAGCCACGCGGTAGGATATCCCGATACAGCCTATTTTTTACCGATTATTTATGCCGCAACAGGGGTTAAGATAAAGACATTGGGTGATTTACCGGCAGCAGTTGGGATTCTTAAGAGTTTGATCACCAATAAAGAAGATTTGGGCGAAGCGTTAAACGCCGGACTGGCGACAGCGGTTGGGGCTGAAATTATTGAGGCGATTCGATATCTTGATGGTGATCCATACGCCAACGATTCGGGCATTGGTTTTGTGGCGGATCCCATTATTCGTTCGTTGGGCGTGCCCCTGGTAACCGGCGATATTCCCGGGATTGCCGTTCTTTTAGGGGAATCCTCAGACCCTGCTGAATTAGCAGCGATTGTAAAAGATTATCAGGAAAAAGGTTTACTGACCTTTATGGTTGGTAATATCATCGAGCAGGCGCTGGAAGCCGGAGTTAAGATGGGGCTGGATTATCGTGTCATTCCTTTGGGCCATGAAGTGACCTCTGTCATTCATGTTGTCTCGGTGGCAATTCGGGCGGCGCTTATTTTTGGTGGCATCGAGCCTGGTAAACTGGCTGAATTTTTAACCTACACCAAAGAACGGGTGCCGGCCTTTGTCAATACCTTTGGCGAATTAAATGAAGTTGTAGTTTCGGTGGGAGCGGGAGCGATTGCCCTGGGTTTCCCGGTGATTGCCGACGTCCCTGTGCCGGAAGTACCGGGTGCATTAATGACCCAGGCAGACCATGCTAAAACAGTTGAGTTTTCTTTAGAAGCTCGTGATATTAAGATCAAGGTTACAAAAATTGATGTTCCCGTTTCGGTTGCCTCGGCGTTTGAAGGTGAGCGTGTCCGTAAGGATACCATGTTTGCTGAATTTGGCGGCAACAAAACGAAATGCTGGGAATTGGTAAGAGAAGCGGAATTAAGTGAAATAGAAGATCATAAAATTACAGTAATTGGTCCAGAAATTGACGATGCCCAATTTGCAGGTGCTGATGTCGTGCGGTTACCCTTAGGTATTCTGGTTGAAGTTGCCGGTAAAGGTATGCAAAAGGATTTTGAATCGGTATTAGAACGACGGATTCATTACTTTACCAACTACATCGATGGCGCCATGCATGTCGGACAACGTAACATTGCCTGGATTCGTTTAACAAAAGAAGCTTATGAAAAAGGATTCCGCTTAAAACACATCGGTGAAGTATTGTATGCAAAAATGCGGGCAGACTTCGATAACGTTGTCGATAAATGTCAGGTAACGCTTTATACGACTCAGGAAGATGTGGCCCGACTTGAAGAAGAAGTGGTCAAACCAATTTATAGCCAACGGGACGATCGTTTAAACGCCTTAACCGATGAAAGCGTTGATACCTTCTATACCTGTACCCTCTGTCAGTCGTTTGCACCGAGCCATGTTTGTGTGGTAACGCCAGAACGATTAGGCTTATGCGGTGCTGTTTCGTGGTTGGATAGTAAAGCGACCAAGGAATTGGATCCGGCCGGACCATCCCAACCGATTGAAAAAGGTGTTGCTGTGGATGAAAAAATTGGTATCTGGGAGTCTGTTAATAAAACCGTTGCGGCAGCATCGCAGGGGGCCGTTGAGCGGGTAACCTTATACTCAATCCTGGAAGATCCAATGACTTCTTGCGGTTGTTTTGAATGTATCTGTGGGATCATGCCGGAAGCCAATGGTGTTGTTATTGTTAACCGTGAGTTTGGCGAAATCTCACCGGTGGGGATGACCTTTGGGGAATTGGCGTCGATGACTGGTGGCGGCGTTCAAACACCCGGATTTATGGGACATGGCCGACATTTTATCGGGTCCAAGAAATTTATGTCGGCTGAAGGCGGACTAACGCGAATTGTCTGGATGCCAAAAGAATTAAAAGATGATGTCGCAGAACGTCTAAATAAGGCCGTACTTGAATTAACAGGGATAGAAAATTTCGTTGACATGGTTTGCGATGAAACCATTGCGACCGACTCCGAAGCGGTATTGGAGTTCCTGGAATCAAAGGGACACCCGGCTCTGACCATGGACCCCATTATGTAACAAATGGTTGTAATTAAGACTAAACGGTTATAATGAATGACAGTCACCCCTTAAGCTTGTGTTAAGGGGTAGGCTGTGTTAAAATAGCCTAAATTAAAAAGAAAGGAGACCAAGAACATGTGTGAATCTTCAGCTTATATGATTACTCCTGAAGGAGAAACAAAGATAATGGACTATGTTGTTGATATCGTTCCAAACGACGATGGCAGTTTAACGCTGTCTGACTTATTGGGTGGTACAAAAATTGTTCAAGGCAAACTCAAAGAAGTAAAACTTCTAAACCACAAAATTATTATTGAAGGAATAGCGGTTTAGCCAATGAACATTGTTGTGCTAGATGGTATGGGAGGAGGCATTGGATCTCGAATTGTCGGTATTTTAAAAGATGAAATACCGCCGTATATTGAAATATATGGATTGGGAACCAATGCACTGGCCACAGCGGCCATGTTAAAAAAAGGCGCTAATAAAGGTGCAACCGGAGAAAATGCCATTGCGGTCACGGTAAAAAAAGCGGATTTTATAATTGGCTCAATTGCGATGACCATTCCAAACTCGATGATGGGAGAAGTCACGCCACGAATGGTTGAAGCGATTGGAAACAGCGATGGATTAAAAATCTATATTCCGATTCTGCCGGAAAATCACCATATTGTTTCACTGGAAGAAAAACCACTCTTGCTCCAGATTCGAGAAGCCGTTTCGTTGATAAAAAAAGAACTTAATTTAGGAGAAGTGTAGATGGATGCTAAATTAAAGATGGATAAGGAAGCGGATATTTTCAAGGTGTTGCTGGCCCATTGGATTAATCACACCGGTGATCATATTGATGGCTATCGGGAGTGGGCTGAGAAATTACAGGGTACATCAAAAGACGCGGTGTCCCGGGAAATATTTCTGGCAATTGACAAGATGCGTGAAGCACAAAAGAAAATTATGGAAGCCAAAATGCGTTTCTAAAGACACGATAATAGCTTAAAATTAATGACAACCCATGCTTGAAAGCAGGACTTTTTGTTCTGTTTTTTTTCGTATTAGTAAAGTGATGCGACAGCTGTAAGGAATCGTAGTCAAAAGTGGAGCCCCGGGAAAATGATACGTTTTCTCGGGGCTTTTTTTAATAAAAAGTTATGTGGTTTTTTATAGATGAGGTATAATTAAAGTAACGAAAAGCAAAAGAAGGTAAATAAATGCGAATAAAAGATAAGAAACGTTTTATGCTAGCTTGTGGTGGATTGGCGACAATTCTGATTTTAATGATTACTGTTTTGACCATCGGTTTTTGGAACCGCAATGATAACCAGGCAAAGACTGATAACAACACGAAGTCCCAGACGACAGCGGTGGCAAACGAAAGTGAAACAGCGGTAAATTCCCAGGCAGCAGTGACTGAACAGCCATCAGAAACAAAAGAAGAAATAAAAAATGCATCGTCTGCAGATATAAATAGCACCGACAGTATAACAAAACTGGTTAACAAGAACCACAGTATTTCGTCAAACTATCGACCCGCTGATCTGGTTACGGTTGATCTGCCATCGACCCGGGATACCCAACTGCGAAGCGTTGCGATCGCGGGCCTGACGAACCTTTTTGAAGCAGCTGAGGCTGAAGGTTATGAACTGTTTTGTTGTTCCGGGTATCGCTCCTATGAAACCCAAACTGAACTCTATGCCTGGAATGTGGAAACCTATGGGGTTGATGGTGCCGAATTGGTCAGTGCCCGGCCGGGAATGAGCGAACACCAGTTGGGTTTAGCTATGGATGTCACAAGTGCGTCGGTGGAGTTTGATCTGCTGGAGAGTTTTGGATCAACGCCAGAAGGACAATTCATCAAAGAGAATGCCCATAAATTTGGTTTTATTGTCCGCTATCCCCAGGGTAAAACCGATATTACCGGTTATGCCTATGAACCCTGGCATCTGCGCTATTTAGGGATCGATGTGGCTACCGATATTTATAAGAGCGGAAAAACCATGGAAGAGTATTATGGTACAAATTAAGTGACCGATCCGAGATCAAAGAGATGTGAAAAAGAATACCAAAGGTGGTGTCCTTTTTTGATAGCCATGGCTGCCAGAAAAAAACTATTTAAAAAAACTTGACTATCTGATATAATAATCAGTGTTTCTGCGCCCGTAGCTCAGGTGGATAGAGCAGTAGTTTCCTAAACTGCGTGCCGGAGGTTCGAATCCTCTCGGGTGCACCACGATTATCAGGTTAAAAAAGACGCAGTCTGCGTCTTTTTTAACCTGATTTTTTATGTTATGATGCAAATGAGATTGTTTATAAAAACGAATGAGAATTAAAATGAAAATTATTAATGTAAAAGACCGAAATGCTATGCTGATAGAGCAACTTGTAAAAGTGCGAAAAGCTTCGGTGAAAGAAACGCATTTATTTTTGTCCGATTTGGAGATTGACAATATTGAAAAATATGTTCCGCAGGCTTTAGCAGGGATTCCAAATTTGATTGTTGCAGAAAACCAGCGTGGTGTTTCGGTTGCATTTATGGGAATAGATGAACAAAAACTTGAAATGTTGTTTATTCATCCCAAAGAACGCGGGCATGGTTTGGGCAGAGAATTAGTTGAATATGGCATTAAGGAATATTTTATTAATGAGCTGGGAGTTAATGAGCAAAACCCACAAGCAAAAGGATTTTATGAACATATGGGATTTGAAGTTTATAAGAGAACTGAAGTAGACGAGCAAGGCATGCCGTATCCTATTTTGTACATGAAATTATCATAAGTTATTTTTTGTGGGTTAATAAGATTTTCCCTACATCTATTTTGTACTAATGTCACAGTGAAAAATTAAGGACGGTTTTCAGCCGTCCTTTTTGTTCTCCACAACAATGATAATACAATAAATTTTTTTACATAGAAGTACCTAAGTCGATAAGCACATGCTCTACAGAATCACAAAAAGTAGTAAAAAAATATTTTTTTAAAAAGCCAACAAAACAACGATGATGCTGCATTTAAACAGCATAAGGATAAAGGAGGTAATAATGAATATTGTCAAAATTGAAACTATATTTGATTTGATAAAAAACAAAGAACTGTCTGGGTTCGAACTTTTATACGAACAGTATTTTCGTATTATGTACGGCATCGCATATTCGATTACCGGCAACGACGAGGTGAGCAAGGATGCTGTCCAAAATACGCTAATTAAGCTATTTGTTCTCGAACCACATAAATTCCCCCAAGCGCATGCGTTGACATGGCTCTATACCGTTGTCAAAAATGAAGCGCTTATGTTGCTCCGCAAGGAAAAGCAGACTATCGACATCAGCACCGTTGCTGAAAAACTGCCAATGATTGACAAGGGCATCGAGGAATTTATCGATATGGAAAACTACTACACTTTGATTTCATCGCTGAACGAAAAACAACGGCAGATTGTCACGCTGAAGGTGTTGGGTGGTATGAGTCATAAAGAAATATCCCACATGCTGCAGAAGCCGATAGGTACTATTCAATGGACATACAACATGTCCATCAAAAAACTGCGTGTTGCGATTTCTACGATGGCTGCGTTTGTCATCATGCTAGGCACAGGCTTTGTTTATAAGCTAATTAGAGCATTTGATACAGAATACATTGAAATCCCAGAAATGGATATGGAGCCGCCCGTCAATATTCCAGCATCACCAATAATTGATGCGTGGGTTATTGGGCTCGGTATATGCTTTTTGTTGTCGGTAACAGCTTTAATCATATTTTTTAGAAATTCAGACAAATTGCCAACAAAACGCAAAGCCAGACGCATCTAAAAGACATAAGCAAAACAAAATGCTTAAAATTAAAACGAAAAGGAGAATAACAGTGAAAAAAAATAAAACAATCATGTTGCTGACTCTTGGATGCGTTATGTCTCTCAGTTTAACCGCCTACGCCTGTGTTGCCACCAACTCGAAAGATTCGATTCTAGACAGCCAAGTTGAGTTGAAAATGCCTATAACAGCACCAGCACTGGAAGGTGAAATCACTGATGATGCTGAAGTGCTTGATGTTGCGCAGTTCAAAGGCAAAATTGACAGCATTGATGGGGACGAAGCCATCGTGACACCCGATAAAGGTGAAGATATCCGTAGCTCTGGAGATGCCGTTCGTATCAATATCGCCGATTACAGCAAACCACTCAACAAAGGCTATTCCGTAACGATCTATTATGACGGTGTAATTATGGATAGCTACCCGTTGCAGATTAACCTCCTTGGCATTAACGATGAAATGTTCGATATTGAAGAACCTAGCATCAGTGACGACTTCGATGAAGCGGTTTCGTTTGATAATTCATATGAATAAACGATTCTATATCCTCTTATTATTTGATATTGCATCTATTTTATACTAATTGCACAAACTTTTCAGGCTGAAATAGATGCAATATTGTATCTGTTTTGGTCTGATTTTTTATGTTATACTTAAAATAATGTCTGACGAAAGATCTTTTTATTTTTTATACAATGTATGGACGCAGGGATTTGTGGAGGTATCTACTTCAGCTAAGCTGCATCTATTCTGATCTAACGACACAATAAAATACGATGGCATAGCCGTTTTTTTGCTGAAAAACTTAAAAATTTGTGGTTTTGTAAAAATTTTATTTGTGCGATAAAAACTATTGCAAAGTATCACAACAAGGTTTATACTTCATAGAGTTGTATCGTGGGAACCGCCGTGTTTAATCAAGGAGATCGTATGGAAAATTATAAAAAGTATCTCATCGTTTTTGGATTACTGTTATTATTTGCATTAGTTTCTCCCGTCATTCTTGCCTGGATCAGTGTCATTCTTTCGCCGATTATAACAACAGCAGGGGTGGTAGCGTTAATTTTTATTGCCACGGTGATCATTGCCTGGTACGGAAAAATTGGACGCAAGTAGCGGTTGCACGATCGATTTACTTTTGACTAAACATGAGGTTCGGAAACGGGTATAACAAATATTTTACAAACAGGGGTGCGTTGACTAAGTTGAACATACGATTAGTAGCAGAAAAGGATTATCCTCGGGTATTGGAAATTTTAAATGAGGCGATTGCCGCCCGGAAATTTACGGCCCAACTTGCGCCGGCAACCATGGCAATCCGAAAAGATTGGTTTGTTCACCATTCGGCACCACGGCACCCAATGTTTGTGGCAGAGCTCGCGGGTGATGTGGTTGGTTGGATTACCTTGACCGAATTTCGGGCTGGACGGGAGGGCTTTCGGTTTACTTCCGAGATCAGTTATTATATTGATAGCCGTTTTCACCGCCAGGGCGTCGGCTCGAAGCTGATGCAACGGGCGATTGAGTCTGCCGATGAAATAGGTTTCAGAAATTTGATTGCGGTTATTTTCGACACGAATGTCAGTAGCCGTAAACTCGTTGAAAAACATGGCTTCAAGTTATGGGGGCATATGCCGGATGCGGTCGATATTGATGGGAACATCATTGGTTGTGATTATTGGGGATTAAAAATAGAAAAACAATAAAAGCTGCTTGATTAATTGCGGCGTTGCTGATATAATTTTAATGTTGTCCAAAAGGCTGGGCTTTTTTTTATTTGGACCAAAGCAATCATATTCTTTTTGCCAGTAACTAAGAAAATCATTGACTATTCTGAATGTTTTTATTGACAATTATCAGGTTCTCGTGGTATTCTATGTTAGTGACTATGAAAATAGGGAACGTGTGCCTGCGTGTTCCTGCGGGTGTTGATATAAGGATGTAGGAGGTGCTGGAATGAGAGTAAAAGTTACTTTAGCATGTACAGAATGCAAGCAAAGAAATTACGATACCATGAAAAACAAGAAGAATAACCCTGATCGTTTAGAAGTGGACAAATATTGCAAGTTTTGCAAGAAGCATACACCACATAAAGAAACGAAATAATGGATAAAGAGGAATATCATGGCAACTAATAAGAAAACTAAAAATGCCAGTAGTAAACAAGGAAAAGAAAACACCCAACAACAGGCACAAAAAACCGATGATAAGGCAGTAAACCTGGTAAAAGAGGAAAAGAAAACGCCTCAATCAACGGCAAAAAATGAGAAAAAAACTCCAAAAAAGTCAAGCGAAAAAAGTAAAGAACCAAACATTTTTCAAAAAATGGTGGGCTTTTTTAAAGGCGTTCATCATGAACTACGAAAAGTAACTTGGTTGACTAAAGATGAATTACTTAAAAAATCCGGCGTTGTTGCTGGGATTGTTGGGATATTCACTTTTCTCGTTTGGGTTGTTGATTCAGGATTAGGTGCACTTGCCGCGTTATTTATGAACATTTAGGTAAGGGAGAACCATGGATACTAATCAACCAGAACAGGCTCAATGGTTTGTTGCACATACTTATTCGGGATATGAGAATAAGGTTAAAGCAAGCATTGAAGCTACCGTCGAAAACAGAAATATGGAGGATGTGATCCTTGAGGTTCAGGTCCCCGTACAAGAAGTAGTGGAAAGTAAAAACGGCAAAAAGGTCGTTAAAGAGAAGAAGCTATTTCCAGGTTATGTCATGATTAAAATGTTCATGACAGATGATTCCTGGTATGTTGTCAGAAATACCCGTGGTGTTACCGGGTTTGTTGGTCCTGCTTCAAAACCTGTCCCATTGTCCAAGGCTGAACTAAAGAGTATGGGCATTCGTCAGCAACGTGTGGAAATTAGTATGCATGTCGGCGACGAAGTGAAGGTCATTGAAGGACCACTTGAAGGTTTCACTGGAGTGATTGAAGAAGTACATGCCGAGAAATCAAAGGTTAAGGTCAATGTTTCCATGTTTGGTCGAGATACCCTCGCTGAACTGGGATTTGAACAAATAGAAAAAATAAACACTTAAGGAAAAACTATTCTTCATGCTACTCCATTAGGAGAAAAAAACTATAATAAAATGAAGGAGGTGTTATCATGGCAAAAAAAGTAATTGGTATGATTAAATTACAAATTCCTGCCGGTAAAGCAACACCAGCACCACCAGTTGGACCTGCATTAGGTCAACATGGGGTTAATATTATGGGATTCTGTAAAGAATTCAACGCAAAAACTGCAAATGACGCAGGGATGATTATTCCTGTTGTAATCACTGTTTATCAGGATCGATCTTATTCATTTATTACCAAAACTCCACCAGCTGCCGTTCTGTTAAAGAAAATTGCTGGTATTGAGTCTGGATCTGGCGTACCGAACAAAACCAAGGTAGCTAAGGTTACAAATGAACAATTAAGAGAAATCGCAACATTAAAAATGCCTGACTTAAACGCAGCATCTGTAGAATCAGCGATGAGAATGATCGCTGGAACCGCCCGTAGCATGGGCATCACAATCGAAGAATAATTTTAGAAGGTAGAAACACCTTAAGTGGGAGGGAAACCGCTATTACCACAAGGAGGCAAAGATGAAAAAAGGAAAAAAATATCAGGATTTGGTAAAAAGCTTTGACAAGCAAGAGTTATTTGAACTGGATGCAGCCATTGCACAGGTTAAGAAACTTGCGACAGCAAAGTTTGATGAGACTATTGAATTGCATGTAAAATTGGGTGTTGACTCACGTCATGCAGATCAACAGGTTCGTGGCGCAATCGTTCTGCCACATGGTACCGGTAAAAGTGTTAAGGTTCTTGTTATTGCCAAAGGCGATAAATTAAAAGAAGCTGAGGAAGCTGGTGCGGATTTCTTTGGTGAAGACGATATGATCGATAAAATTCAAAAAGAAAACTGGTTTGATTTTGATATAATGATTGCAACTCCAGATATGATGGGGAAGGTTGGTCGTTTAGGCCGTGTATTAGGACCTAAAGGTTTAATGCCAAACCCAAAATCAGGAACAGTAACCATGGACATTGCAAAAGCAGTTGCGGATACAAAAGCCGGTAAGGTTGAGTATCGTTTAGACAAAACCAATATCATTCATGTCATTATTGGTAAAGCATCTTTCACGGAAGAAGCTTTAAGAGAAAACTTGACGGTATTATTGGATACGGTTAAAAAAGCAAAACCTGCTGCTTCTAAGGGTCAATACTTTAGAAGTGTTACGCTGGCAAGTACCATGAGTCCTGGAGTTAAAATCAACACAGGCAAAATCTAGGAGTTTATTACTTGAAATAAACTTTGAAACGACTTGACATAGAAAATGACAAATGATACAATAACGTCGTTGTTAAAGACACATTCATCCATAGACAGTAGGTTTGTAAATCCTACCGAGGTTGAAGAGAAAAAGCTTATTAAATAATAGAGCTCTCTTCACGCTGTGGAGTGAGCTTTTTTGATACGATTTTTAAAAGGAGGTGCAGATAATACATGCCAAAGATTGAAGTAAAACAAGTTGTTGTACAAGAAATTGCCGAAAAACTTAGAAATGCTCAAACAGCTGTTCTTGTCGACTATCGTGGTTTGAACGTTGAAGAAGTGACTGAGTTACGTGCTCAGGCTCGGGCCGCAGGTATCGACTACAAGGTGTATAAAAACTCAATGATGCGGTTTGCAGCTAAAGAAACTGGTTTTGAAGGTTTTCTTGACGTTTTAGTCGGACCAACGGCCATTGCGTTTTGTGATACCGATCCCGTTGCTCCAGCAAAACTACTTAGCGAGTTTTCAAAAAAGCATAAAGCATTAGAAATTAAAGCAGGTATGGTAGACGGTAAGGTTTTAGACGTTAAAGGCGTTTTGGATCTTGCAGAATTACCACCACGTGAAGTATTGGTTGCCAAGGTTCTTGGTGGCTTAAACGCACCAATTTCAGGTTTTGTTAACGTACTTAACGGAAACATGCGTGGATTGGTTGTCGCATTAAACGCGATTGCAGAACAAAAACAAGCATAATTTGAAAAATAAATTAAAGAAAGAATATTTGGAGGTTTTATAAAATGGCAAGTGAAAAAGTAACACAATTAATTGAAGACGTAAAAGGTTTAACCGTATTAGAATTATCTGAACTGGTTAAAGCATTAGAAGAAGAATTTGGCGTTAGCGCTGCTGCTCCAATGGCAATGATGGCTGCTCCAGCTGCTGGTGGCGGTGCTGCTGAAGAAGCAGAAGAAAAAACTGAATTTGATGTAATTTTAACAGCTGCCGGCGATCAAAAAATCAAAGTTATCAAAGTTGTTCGTGAATTAACTGGCTTAGGCTTAAAAGAAGCAAAAGCATTAGTTGACGAAGCTCCAAAACCAGTTAAAGAAGCTGCAACTAAAGAAGAAGCTGCTGAGATTAAAGCTAAAATTGAAGAAGTTGGCGGAAGCGTCGAAGTAAAATAATTACTCGATAACCACTAAAAATCACTTGCTTGCGCAGGTGATTTTTTTGTTTAACAGACGAAGTCTGAGAAAGAAATAAAATGGCGAAAAAACAGACAAATCAAGTCAAGGAAATTACCCCCATGGCAGTAGATTTTCCCCAATGGTATACGGATGTCATATCTAAAACAGAATTGGTGGATTATTCTCCGGTAAAAGGGTTTATGGTAATCAGACCCTATGGCTATGCTATTTGGGAACTGATCCAGGGCGCCTATGATAAACGGTTTAAAGAAACTGGGCATGAAAACATGTATTTCCCGTTATTAATTCCGGAAAGCCTTTTAACCAAAGAAGCGGAACATGTGGAAGGGTTTGCCCCGGAAGTAGCCTGGGTAACCCATGGTGGCGGAAAAGAACTGACTGAAAGATTGGCGGTGCGCCCCACTTCAGAAACAATTATTTGCAGCATGTACTCAAAGTGGCTGAATTCCTACCGCCAACTGCCATATTTGTATAATCAATGGTGTTCGGTTGTCCGATGGGAAAAAACAACCCGACCATTTTTAAGAACCTCTGAGTTTTTATGGCAGGAAGGCCATACGCTCCATGAGACCCCCGAAGAAGCTCAGGAAGAAACCATGCAGATGCTGGGAATCTATCGCGAAATTGCAGAAAGTCATCTGGCCATGCCAATGGTGGTGGGACGAAAAAGTGACAAAGAAAAATTTGCCGGAGCCGATGCAACCTATACGATGGAAGCGCTGATGCATGACGGTCAGGCGCTCCAATCCGGCACCTCCCATAATCTGGGCCAGCATTTTACCAAAGCCTTTGAAATTACCTATCTGGATCGAAATAATGAGCAATCCTTTCCTTATCATACCTCCTGGGGGGTGTCAACGCGATTAATAGGCGGTGTCATTATGGTTCATGGCGATGATAATGGTCTGGTTTTACCACCGAAAATTGCCCCGATTCAAGTGGTTGTTATTCCAGTTGCCCAACATAAAGAAGGCGTCCTGGACAAAGCCTGGGAAATTGGCAAAGCCCTGGGAAAAGACTTTAGAGTCAAGGTTGATGATGTGGACGGCTATTCTCCTGGTTGGAAGTTTAATCAGTGGGAAATGAAAGGCGTGCCAATCCGGCTGGAAATCGGTCCCCGGGATATCGAAAAGGGCCAATGTGTCCTTGCCCGTCGTGATACGAGTGAAAAAATCCCGGTTAGTCTGGATAATATCACCCAGGCGGTAGAGGCATTGCTGACCGAAATTCAGGCGAACCTGTTTAATAAAGCGTTGAAAATGCGGGAAGAAAAAACATCAACGGCGGAAAATATCGATGAATTTAAAATAAATTTAAAAGAAAATCCGGGTTTTGTTAAAGCGATGTGGTGTGGTGACCGTAGCTGCGAAGACAAGATTAAAGAAGATACCGGGGCATCGATCCGTTGTATTCCTTTTGACGATGAACAGGAAGTATTGTTCGAAGGCAAATGCGTATGTTGTGGCAAGCCGGCGCAGAAAATGGTCTACTTCGCCCGAGCTTATTAGAAGGAGTGAGTGTGTGAAGATGAGCAGCATAACAATGACAAACCTGGGGTTTTTCTTGAACGAAGGCGCGTTTTATGAACATATTCGAATGAAAAAAGGATCAAAACGGGCGTTGCCGATTGAACGGATTCTTGAAACGGCAAGAAACATTCCTCTACCGAAGGTTTTATATCGGGTTTCCGAAGCGAGAATCATTGATGCTACACACTTCACGCTGGATGGCGTTATTTTTGAAAGTGAAGTTGGCGTTGAGAAGATTTCCAAGGCAACCTATGTTTTTCCGAATATTGTCACGGCCGGTTCAGAAATCGAAGATCATTGTTTTTCCCGCGAAAATCTGCTGGATCAGTACATTATTATGGAACTTTGTAATTTTGCCTGTGAATTTGCCAGAGAAACATTGATTCGTGATATAAAAAGTCGTTACGGCGTTGAGATATTGGACTGTATCTACCCTGGTGAAGAGGGATTTCGTCTGGAATCCGGGAAGAAGATCTTTGACCTATTTGAGAATGTTGAAGATGAGATCGGTGTTTCTGTTACTGAAATGGGACTGACCACCCCGAGTCGAACGGCTTATGCTATTTATTTTGGATAGCATAAATGATGACCAGATGAATTAAGAGCGACTATTTACGATAAAGCGGTTTGGCAAACATAAAAAAGAGACGTATCGAATTTCAATACGTCTCTTTTTTTACGCCTTTTTTAAGGTCTCAAAAATTTCAAACATCCGTTTATTAAGCAGCGGATGAACAAAATAAGGTGCGATTTCTACCATTGACTCTATCACAAAAGCCCGTTCCTGGATTCTGGGATGGGGTAGAATTACCAGGGGATCAGCGGTGATGAGATTGTCATAGAATAAGATATCCAAATCGATGGTTCGGGGTCCCCAGTGGATCGTCCGTTCCCGTTTGAGCCCCTGTTCGATGCCTAGCAACAGGTTCATCAGGGTAGTGGGGGGGAGCGTTGTTCTGATTTTTAAGACACAATTAAGAAATGCATCCTGATCGGTGTAACCCCAGGGTTCGGTTTCGATGACCGTGGATTGGATCAACGCTTCAATACCGGGGCTGTTTTTAATGGCTTCTATGGCTTCGGCTAAATTCTGATTGCGGTCGCCCATATTCGTCCCCAATCCGATAAAAGCCTCATGCCAGCCACGATTAATTTCAATGGCTACGGTGTCCATCGATTTTAAAATCGGGGCCCAGGGCTTTTTAATCATGATGCGCACATCATTAACCATGGAATAGTGTTTTAAAACATAGCTAGCCAGCATTTCACCGGCGGTTTCGATCAGGTCATAGCTTTCTTTTTTAAATTCGACTTCCAGAGCATGGCATAATTCACCATAGTGTACCGATTTTGTCAGGTCGCCGGTGAGGGCCGCTTCCTGCATGTCGAGTGTCAGGGTTACCGAAATCAAAAATTTTTGGCCCAGCGTTTTTTCTTCCGGGAAAACCCCGTGGTAGGCAAAAACTTCCAGATCTTTTATATAGAGTTTGTCCATGGTGCTCCTTTCATAATACCGGCAGCCATTTGAGCAGCGCGTTTGTTTTCCAGAACATCATGGACCCGGATAATGGAAGCGCCCTTCATAACGCCGATGACAGTGGTTGCCACGGTACCTTCAACCCGCTGGGTAACCGGTAGATTTAGGGTCAGACCGATAAAACCTTTGCGCGAGGTACCCAGCAAAATGGGGTAGCCTAAGGTTTGCAAGGTTTCCAGATGATGCATTGTTTCCATATTCTGGGCATAATCCTTGGCAAAACCGATGCCAGGATCAAGGATGATCGCGTCCCGGGAGATGCCGGCTTTGAGGGCGATATCGATCGATGCCTGCAGATCTGCTTTAATGTCAGCCATCAGGTTTTGGTAGTTCTGGTTATCACGATTATGCATCAGGATACAGGGAACCTGGTATGCAGCGGTCACTTCGGCCAGAGTAGGGTCATATTTAAATCCCCAGATGTCATTGACCAGGTCAGCGCCGGCCTTTAAGGCAGCGGCCCCGACGGCACCTTTATAGGTATCAATGGAAATGGGAATATCAAAGCGCTGATGGATAGCCGCAATCATCGGTACAACCCGATCGATTTCCTGGGCATCGCTGATTTGGGTATGACCGGGTCGGGTCGATTCGCCGCCAAGATCAATGAGATCGGCGCCGTCGGCAATCATCTTTTCGACCTGCTTAAGACTGGCATCGAGATTGTTAAATTTGCCACCGTCGGAAAATGAATCCGGGGTAACGTTTAAGATCCCCATAATGAGGACCTGATTATTTAAGTCAAAATTCTTACTGCCTATTTGCATAAAAACTCCTTTAATAAATGATGGTCAGGTTTTTCTTTTCGTTAGACCAATCACATTCCTTTTCAACCGGACATGAAAAACAGGCCCGGGATAATTTATCACTTTCATAGATAATTCGACAAAATCCCTGGGCTTCCGGGTTTCGATGATTGAGGATTGCCGCCAGGATCAGCTTGTTTTCGTGGTCGCTATAATCAAGCTTTTTAAGCAAAGGAATTGCCAATTGGTGGGAGGCAATCTCATGGGGTGTTTTGTCCTCATATTGGACAAAACGACCAATATCGTGGAGCAATGCGGTGGTGTAGATGAGATCCCGGGAGACGTCAAAACCGGCTTCTAGGGTCTTAATACTGGCAATGCGGGCCACCGATAAAAAATGGTCAATCGTATGACAACAAAACTGCCGTTTAACCTCATGGGCATCTATCTTTTGCAAGTGAGCTTGATAGTCTTTGCTTTGATACAGTCGATTGGTGTTTTTTAACGTATCCATAAAACATGCTCTATTTAATGCTTAACAGCTTGTGCACTTCATCTTTTAGTTCCTTGTTATGTATAAAAATACCGGCTTGCATCGCAGTAACCGTTCGGGTACCGGGACGTTTAACGCCCCGCATGTTCATACAGAGATGCTCGGCTTCGATAATAACCATGACCCCCCGGGCATGGAGATACGCCATAATTGCTTCACCAATATCGGTGGTTAATACTTCTTGAAGCTGAGGTTTTTTTGAGTACAAATCAACCGTTCGCACAAGTTTTGAAAGGCCAGCTACCCGACCATTGGGGATATAGGCAATGTGTACCTTACCGTAAAATGGCAACAGGTGATGTTCGCACATCGAATAAAAGGGAATATCCCGTTCAATGACAATGTCATCGGATTTTACCGCAAAGGTTTTAGCAAGGTGAACTTCGGCAGTATGGCCTAGTCCGGAAAAAATTTCGGCATACATCCGGGCCACCCGGGCAGGGGTTTCAACCAGGCCTTCCCGGGTCGGGTCTTCGCCGATGGCTTCTAAAATCATTGTGACAGCTTCTTGAATTTTTTGTTGATCGATCATTATTCTCCTATCGCCGAATCAATTTCACATTGATCCGGAATGGTTTTTACTAAAACCAAATGAAAAAAGCATTACTTAAATAAAACAAAATGTTTTAAGCAATGCTTCCGCAACCCTTAATTGTAAGGGGTCCAGCGGAAGCAACAAGATATCGCAATGAGTTCATTTCGTTTAAAGGCAACTTCCCATCCTCTAACACTTCACGCATCTTGTCTACTCTGTTATATTTAATTGGATGTATTTTAACATGGGTTGGGGTCAGTTACAAGGGTAATATTACAGTATTGTTAAAAGGAGCAGATCGTTATGTGAGTTCAGATTTCAAGTTTAAATTGCCAATAAAAGGCCGTAAAAAAGAATGACAAAAGTAAAGAGAAAATATTCAACCATTTTTTTAACAAAGTGAGGCAAAACTTGTAATCGATGTGCAGTAATCTTACTTATTTTAAATTAGTGGAGCGGAATTGAGTGAGTAAACAAGCAAAAGAAAGATCACGTACTTAAAAATTTCAGCATTTACTTAAGAAGACTATGGTAAAATAATCCTGCAAAATATAATAGAAATACGAACAGAAATGAGTAAGACAATGACCGACTCAAATCAAAAACTCGGGGAACTGCTTAATCCGGATCAATTCACAGTTAAGAAACTTAATATGCGGGGAATTCCCAGATGTCAGTTTGAACGATATCTGGCCGCAAAAGCAAGATCCATAGATGCAGATACCTTTACTGGTGAGGGATGGCAGGTGACCCTGTCAAAAGAGCGCCAGGAGAGTATTGGTGTTTTTTCACTGGTTGCGGTGGACGTTACTCTGGCCGTAAAAAATGATCAGTTTGACGATTTTTTAGATACTTTTCGGAAGAACTTTCTCAGGGGCGGAGGTTGATGATGGAGGAGAAGAATCAGAAAAAGAACTTCTATTCTTTGGATAATGCCGGGGTACTTTATACGGCCATTGCATCATCACGGATGACAACAGTGTATCGGATGACGGTGGAATTATCAGAAACGGTCGAACCCGTCACCTTACAAAAGGCTCTGGAGCAGATTATCCATCGCTTTCCCTATTTTCAGGTGACCTTAAAACGGGGTTTTTTCTGGTATTATTATGAACATACCGAGGCGATTCCAAAGGTCGAAGAAGAAACCTATTATCCCTGTAAAACGATGCGGCAGCGACAGGGGAAGACCTTTCCTTTTCGGGTGCTTTATTATAAAAAGTATATCCATGTGGAGTTTAATCACAGTATCTGTGATGGCAGCGGGGGGCTGGCTTTTCTGCAGACGCTGATCATTGAGTATTTTAAACAATTAAAAGGTATTGTTCCTAAAAATCTGGGAAAAGCAATGGACATCCATGCACAAGTGGATCCGGGAGAGTTTGAAGACTCGTTTAAGGTTTATTATGAAGAAAATGTCCCCCCTCCTCCTGGTAGTAAAAAGGTATTCCATTTTCCTTTTGAACTTCTTTCCAAGGGCGAATACCTTTTACTGACCGGCTTTGTGCCAGTGGCCCCCATGCTTAGTTTAGCCAAAAGTTATGGCTGTACCCTGACTCAGTTTATTCTGGCCCTTTATTTTGAGAGTATTCAGGAATATATTATGGGACTCCCCATTCGTGAGAATAAGAAGCACCGACAGCGGATTGCCATCAATGTGCCAGTGGATTTGAGAAAGATGTTTCCTTCCATCACCTTGAGAAATTTCTTTATCAGTTTGAACCCGGAGATTGATCTGGCTTTGGGTTACTATACCCGGGAGGAAATTATCGAGCAGATCAAGGGGTATATGGGCCTTTATATGAATCGGAAACATATTAATCGTTATATTTCTCGAAATGTGCGTAATGAACAGCTGATCTTTCTAAGGATCATTCCCCTTTGGGTAAAAAAACTGTTAATGCCGGTGGTTTACAAACGCTATGGCGAAAGGGGCTATACCAGCGGTTTGTCCAACCTGGGAGTGGTCACGGTTCCAGAAGAGCTGAGCCCTTATGTGAAGCGCTTTGAAGTCTTTCCCTCGCCCAGTGCCGAAAGCCGACTAAAGCTGGTAACAGTCAGTTATGGCAACAGTCTGGCTCTGTGTTTTGGAAAAACGACAGGGGAAACAGTGATTGAAACGATCTTTTTTAGAAAAATAAGACAGCTGGGGATTCCGGTAAAAATAGAAACGAATAAGAGGTGAGAAGATGGCTTATTGTCCGAAATGCGGTGTTGAAGTTGAAGACGATGTGAAGTGCTGTCCGTTATGCGACTTTCCGATACCGGATGTCAATGAGGGGAATTACCCCCATGACGCTAAATATCCCCAGGCGATCAATACCTATGATGAAGATCATCTGGGAAAAAAGAATAAGGCGTTTTTTTCGTTAACCATTATTGCCATAAGCATCATGGTCATCATCGGGGTGATTTATCTGGTCTACCCCTGGAATCATGAGTTGCTTAAATACATTGCTCTGGCAGATCTTAGTATCTTTGCGATCGTGTTTTTTGCCATGGGTTATTTACAGCCGAATTACAATTTTCTGGGCGCTTATATTACGGTGGTCGTCACCTGTTTATTGGTTTTCCTGATTCTGGGAAGTCAATCGAACTGGTTTCTGAGTTACGCCTTTCCGATTGCGACCCTGGTTTATCTGGATATCAGCCTGTTCCGGTTCGTTTTGAAACACACCCGTCACAAGAGCCAGTTTATATTTATTCCCTCTAATCTGATTCTTTTTGTGATTGTGCTGGCGATTGGCATCGATGGAATTATCAGTATAAACGTGCTGGGTAGCATCCATTTAACCTGGTCACTGATTGTGGCGGTCTCGGGAATTTGCATCATTGTATTGCTGCAAACAATTTATCATCGGATACCTGAAAAAACCAGAAGAATGCTAAAAAATAAAATGCATGTTTGAGTTTTAATTAAATAAACGCAGCGAAAAACCGGATTAAGGTGATCGTTAAAAAAAGCAAAATAAACAAAAAATAGAAAATAATTGGATTATGCAGCAGAGCTGTTTTATCCAGTTATTTTTTTATTTTGTTCAAAACCACAAGAATACAGGTAAAATATAGACCTCGAAATTGATGGAAAATCAATATTTTACAAACAAATGAATTATATCTGTATAAACATTAAGTATTGTTAGCTAACTGATATTTTGTTGCAAATACGCTGTTAATAAAACAGTTCTTGAGTCGGATTAAAGGTACTTGAATAACGGTTATAAGGGTAACATTAATGTATTAAACATCTACTTAAAGAAAATTGGTGTAAACCTCACGCAGATATCGTAAAAAATTCCTTTTATCGGTCAATAAATTGTAGTTTCAATTGATCAGTTTCGTGTTAAATTGAGTAACCATCCCAATCGGATTTGGTAATATAGGTACAAAAGGAGGTCATTGAAATGGCAGTACAAATTACACGAGAAGAAGCCGTCAAAAAGATTCGCAATAAATCTTCTGTTATGATCGGAGGATTTTTAGGGGCTGCTGTTCCACTAAAAATGATCGACGCAATAGCAACCGCCAGAATCAAAGATCTGACTGTCATCAGCATCGGCGCTGGTTATCGGGGCGGTGGTGTTGATATCGGAAAACTGGTTTTAAATAAGCAAATTATAAAATATGTGACCTCGCATGTGGGAACGGATCCCAATTTGATTAAGCAGATTGTTAATGAGGAAGTACAACTCGAACTCAGTCCCATGGGCACCTTTGTCGAGCGGATACGGGCTGGGGGCGCCGGACTGGGGGCCGTTGTTACACCAGTGGGAATGGGAACTGAAGTTGAAGACATGGCAGAGAAGATCATTGTCGATGGCAAACCCTACTTATTGTTTAAACCGATTCGCGCTGATGTGGCAGTGATTAAGGCCCATCGTTGTGATCCCTTAGGAAATTTGCAGTACAAAGGGATGAGCAACACCAGCCCGGTGATGGCAACGGCGGCAGATATTGTCATTGTTGAAGTAGACGAAATGGTAGACGTCGGGGAGATTGCCTGTGAGAACATTGGAACGCCAGGGATATTTGTGGATTATATTGTAAAGGGTCACAGCTATGAAGAACGAAGAACGATTTACGAAGAATTGTGGATTGCCACAAATAAATTATAGGAGGTCTGAAAATGTCGAGAGATTATATCGCAAAAAGAATTGCTAAAGAATTTAAGAACGGGATGTATGTCAACTTGGGAATTGGAATACCGACCGAATCGGCCAATTATATTCCGGAAGGAACCCAGGTGTTTCTTCAGACCGAAAATGGCGGACTGATGTTTGGACCTAAACCGAAACGGGGTGAAAGCAATCCGGATATCGCTAATGCCGGGGCAGAACCGATTACGATGCTTCCCGGTGGTGCCGTTTTTGATGTGGCAACCTCATTTGCGATGATCCGGGGTGGTCATATTGATATGACTGTGGTCGGTGCTTTGGAGGTTGATGAACTCGGCAGCATTGCCAGTTGGAAGATTCCCGGTAAACTTTTAACCGGAATGGGCGGCGCCATGGACTTGCTTTACGGCTGTAAACGCGTTGTTGTGGCAATGATGCATACGGATAAGCATGGCAACTCAAAAATTCGAAAGAAATGTACCCTGCCATTAACCGCCGCGGGGGTGGTGGATATGATTATCACCGATAAAGCAGTGTTTCGGGTAGCGGAGGAAGGTTTGTATCTGGAAGAACTGGCACCGGGAGTAACGGCATCTGAGGTTGAGCAGCTTACCGAAGCGACGATTTTGAACATCATGCAATGGGAACACGTTTTAATTACCTAGAAAGATAGAAGAGGGAATAGGATGAATAATAAAAAATGGCTGATCCTGACGGTCAGCATTGTGATAAACTTGTGTATTGGTTTTGCCTACGCCTGGAGCGTTTTTTCAAAACCATTGATGGTGGATTTTGGATGGACAGCCTCACAGGCCTCAATGGCGTTTACGATTAACTTATTTGTATTGCCCATTGCCATGATTTTTGCCGGACCGCTGGTAAAACGATTTGGTGTCCGGGTGGTGGTTTTATTAGGCGGTGTGCTGTTTGGATTGGGGCTTTACTTAAGCGGCATGATTACCACGGTTTATCAAATCTACATTACCTATGGGTTAATTGCAGGATCGGGAATTGGCCTGATTTACTCAATTACCGTTTCCAATACGGTTAAGTGGTTCCCGGCAAATAAAGGCCTGGCTGGGGGCTTGACGGCCGGCGGATTTGGAGCAGGATCGCTGATTTTTGCACCCGTGGCGGTACAATTCATTGCCGTCCAAGGAGTACTTGGGGCGTTTCAAACCTTGGGCCTGATCTTTACCGGAGTCATTCTGGTATTGGGAATCTTTATTGCCGCTCCACCCGTTTCTGATACAGCAAGTTTGGCTACCGCGGTGGCTACAAATCAGAGTGCTGGTAATGTTACCACCCGGGAGATGTTAAAAACCCCTGACTTTTATTTGATCTGGGGATTAATGGTACTGGGCTGTATTTCAGGCTTGATGATCATCAGTCAGGCTTCGCCAATCGGTCAGGTGATGGTTGGTTTATCTCCGGAGCAGGCGGCGTTTGCGGTTGGCTTTATCGGACTGGCCAATGCGACCGGACGGGTTGTCTGGGGAACTGTATCGGATAAAATTGGACGTTATAATACCTTGATTGGGATGTTTGCGCTAAGCGGTGCCGGCTTAGTAGCCTTGTATTTTACCAGCGACTTGCCGCTTTTCATGGTTGGCATCTGTTTGATCGCAGCCAGCTATGGGGGTGTATTCGGTTTATTCCCATCGATCACGGCCGATAATTTCGGGATCAAATACTTAAGCATGAATTATGGGGTTGTGATGACCGGGCTTTCTATTGGGGCCTTTATTGGCCCGCAAATTGCCGCCTACGCGGTTGAGAAAAGCGGTGGCAGTTATAATCTGGCTTTTATCATCACCTTAGGGATCAACATTGCCGCCATTATTCTGGTGATGTTTGCAAAACAAAAAAATGCCAAACATCAAATGACACTTGTAGAGAATTAAGTTCGACTAGAAATATTAAAAGCGAGATAAAAACAAAGATCTGCCATATTGCGGCAGATCTTTGTTTTAAGTTAAACGATATTTTCGGTTAAGCATGTCTTCACGTTCTTTCCAGTCCGACATCAGGGTGCCCAGCGCACCATAAAAGGAAAGATTGTGATTGGGAAAACGAAAGTGCAACATCTCGTGTAAAGCGATGTATTCAATGCACTCCTTGGGGGTTTTAATCAGTTCCAGGTTGAGGATTACCCGTTGGCTTTTAGGTGAGCAAGCACCCCAGCGATTGTCCAGCCGATAGATTTTTAAGTCGGGAAAACGAACCTTGTAGGGAGCGGCCATAACAATGGCCGCGGCCATGGCTTCTACGAAGACTTCCCGGGCCTGTTCCCGGTACCACATATCCAATACAAATTCTTTATGTGTTAGGGATTGGGTATCATGGACATTGAGAACCATATTATAATTGTCAATGATGACACCGGTGGTGGGGGATTCTTCGATCATCAGGCGATAGTAATCGCCAAGGAATTTATGTTTTTCACCTGTTTTATACTGATGATTTTTTAGTAATTCAGGGACGGTATCAAGACTGCCAAACATAGGGGTACCTCCATCTTTTGTAAAACGACGCATTTTTTTACTATTATATCCAAGAAGGGAAGAAACCTGAATAGAAATAGTTGTCACCATAGGGAAAGAATTGGTGATCAACTTGTAATTTTTTAAGAAGCACACTATCACCTGTACTTTCACGAGAAAAATGTTATAATGAGATATTAAAGTTTGAGGAAAAATGTGGAGAATAACGAGGAAACATTTTTTAAATGAGAGGAGAATCTTATGGAAACAACATTAAAGGTAACATTGATTCAACACACGCCGGAGCCCGAAAAATTAGTTGCGGCGGCTGCCAAACTCTGTTATTCCAAAGCCGGTGCCGATGAGATTATGGAAGACCTGACGGATGACAATGTCGAACGCTTTTTAACCCGTTTGATGGACATGGGGCACGCGTCACCCATTGAACACGCCAGCTTTACCTTTGCCATTGAAGGGGTGAGCCGGGCCTTAACCCATCAGTTGGTACGCCATCGGATGGCCAGCTTTAGCCAGAAATCCCAGCGTTATGTCAGTGAAGGGCAGTTTAATTATGTGATTCCCCCAGAAATTAAAGCGTTGCCAGATGGCGAGACGATCTTTGTTGAGGGGATGGAAAATGCTCAGAAGACCTATGATGCGCTAGCTCAAAAGCTGATCGAAAAGTATACCAGGGATTTGATGGCGTCAGGCCTTTCTGAGAAACAAGCTGCGATGGCCGCCGAAAAGCAAGGTATTGAAGATGCCCGCTTTGTTTTGCCTAATGCCTGTGAGACAAAAATCGTCACAACCATGAATACCCGGGAATTGCTGCATTTTTATAATCAACGCTGCTGTAACCGAGCCCAATGGGAAATTCGTGAATTGGCGACCCAAATGCTTAAAGAATGTAAGAAAGTGGCACCGCTGCTCTTTAAAAATGGCGGACCCCGATGCGTGGAAGGTCCGTGTCCAGAAGGGAGCATGACCTGCGGAAAAATGACTGAGGTCAGAGAAAAATTCAAGCAATTATAAAAAAAGCAATAAACAGGATCTTAAATAAAAATTGAAAAGGTTGTGAAAAGTTATGTTGGAAATTAAAAATCCCGAAAAACAGAATATAATGCTCTCTTTAATTGTCGCTGTTTTAGGGGCCGTTATTATTTTTATTCCGTTTGTGATAAAGGCGGTTAGCATTTATCAGTTTTACTTTACCTATGCCGGGGTGGTTGTTATCGTCTTTTCGCTTGGCTATGCTATTTATTACTATCGTCGGTATCGTGAGTTTGAAGCTTTCATGGAGAAAAAAGATGAGGCCCTGATCTGGGAATATGATGAAGCTCAGTATGTGGGATTTATTGGTGAATTAAACGAAATCCAGAAGAATTCAGAAAAGAAAAAAATCTGGATCTTGTTAGGAATTGAGTTGGTTATTTCAATATTACTCTTTATTATGTTATCAGAAGGGATGAAATGGCTGGGTTTTGTCTTTTTTGCTTTCTTTGCCACCCTGTCGGTCCTGTTTACCCTAATATTACCCCAGAGTTTTAAATACAAAGCGCTGGTTAAACCCTATGTCACCATTATTCAAGAAGACGGTGCTTACATTATGGGGCGCTTCCATCGCTGGTCAAAAGCCCAGGCTAAACTGAAGAACTACGATAATGGAGAGAAAATGTATAAGGTTCTGGCCATTAATTATGAGGCATTAACGCGAAATGGCCGACTGTTTCAGGAATGGACAGCGGTTATTCCAAATCCTGATGACAGCAGCATGATTGCCGAAGCGAAAACATGGGTTAGTCGGATCAATAAATTTACCCGACTTCAAGAGAAAAAAATGGGTGAACGAAAATCACGTTCAGAACAATTATTTGAAAAACTAGTAGGCAAAAACAAGAAATTGGATAAAGCGACCGAGTCAAAAACTCAGAAATAAAAAAAGCCCAAAATGGGCTTTTTTTATTTATTCAGGATAAATCATGTTTTCAGGTTGGATCGTTTCAAGAATTTCGGTCAGAAACTTTGTTGCTTCATAGCGGGCCATGGGGAGGTTCATATCCAGGTAGTTTCCGCAGTCCCGGGGAGAGGCACCGGGAATTTCGTCTTGATAACCGGCCATAAAGGTAAAGAGTTTGATAAGCAGGGGCAAAATATCCTCAGGAGTCAATTCGCCTTTCATCAGCAGATAAAAACCAGTTCGACAGCCCATCGGTCCAAAATAGACGATCTGATCACTGAGAACCGGATCATTTCGTAGAAAGGTTGCCCCCAGGTGTTCGAGGGCATGGAGTTCGCCATTGTTGATTACCGGTTCGCGATTGGGTTCCTTCATCCGAATATCAAAGGTGGTGATGCAATGGTCGCCGCAATAATCTTTTCGGGAGATGTAGACGCCCCTCAGTAAATCCAGGTGGTTAATGGTGAAGCTGGCAATTTTTTTCATTTTTTATTCTTCCTTTCCGGTAAGATAATGGTTGATCGCCTCCAGATAATGGAGGAGAATATTATGAAAAGGGTAAATACGCAGATTCTGATCGAAGTCGCCATAGGGAATCGACTTTCGGCCATCATGCTGGGCATTATCCCAATAGTTTTTTAACATGCCAAATGGTAACAAGAAGGTTTCATCGCAGAATTTAAAATGGACAATCAGGAAAGATAAGCCCTCCTGCTTTTCGAAAGCCTCCATAAATTCCATCTGATGTTGGTGGATATTAGCAATTGGCAAACGTTTCTGGCTGGTTTCCTTGGCGTCAAAGCAGACAGGAATGCCCTGAATGTTTCCCAAATAATCGACCGTGCTTTTTTCTTCAAAATAAGCCAGTTTGATGGTTCCTTTGGCCGGATCCAACTCCACTGGTTTGATGGAAGTGGGGATTTTTTGAACCACAGCCAGACCTTGTTCTAAATAAATTTTGTTGGTGATGTTTAAATTCTCCTCAAGCTGACTTCCCCGCAGCCCGCGGCTATTCCAGTACCCCATGGTTATTTCTCCAATAAAAACGGATCTTTGAAGCCAAAGCGTTTTAAAGCTTTTTCAAAAACCGGGGGAACTGGCGCGGTAAACGTTTTTTTGATATCCGTTAGGGTATATTGGGCGCTATGAAGCAGTTGGCTGCTCAGGCCGGATTCTTCATACATGCGGCTGTTAATCAAGCGATTCCCGTATTTAGGGTCTCCCAGAATGGGAAAACCCATGGCTGAAAGTTGTACCCGAATCTGGTGAGAACGGCCGGTTTTTAAAATGATTTTAAGTAATGCATAGTCGCCGTGGCTTTCCAGGGTTTCGTAGTTCAGTACCGCTTTTTTATCGGTTGGGGCGGTCTGTTGCTCCGAGAAGGTGACGGTGTTCCGATCACCATCCTTTTTTAAATAACCGACAATCTCATCGGCAGCTTTGGGTTTGCCAAAGACAATCGCATAGTAGACCTTTTCCGTTCGGTCCTCCCGGATGGCACTATTAACCTCCTGGAGGGTCTTATAATTCTTGGGAACCAGGATGACCCCAGTCGTGTTTTTATCCAATCGGTTGGCACAGGCCGGAGTAAAGGTCAGGTTTGTTTTAGGATCATAATCGCCTTTTTTAATCAGATAGTCAACGGCGTAATCAATTAGCGAGAGTTCTTCAGTTTTATCCGGCTGGGTGAGTACCTCGGCTGGTTTATTAAGAACCAGCAGATCACTGTTTTCATAAATGATATCAAGAATGGTACTGTTTTTATCCAGCGTTTTTTTAGTCGAATCGACGCGGAAGCTGGAAATGGTTTCTTCAGAGAAATAAATCTGGACCTCGTCACCAGCTATGATAGCAGTGGAGGGCTCGGATTTTTGACCATTGAGTTTGATTCTTTTTTTTCGCAGCATCTTTTGGAGAAATCCTGTCGATGCCTGGGGCATGAGTTTTTTTAAAAAGCGGTCCAGTCGTTGGTTGCTTTCATTTTCGGTGATAACAATTGTTTTCATTTAAAATCCTTAAGTCAAATTTTTACTTATTATACCATGGTAGTCCGGTAAATAAATTAAGTTTTGGTATCACTTGAAGAATAATTTGATCCATTTAGCAGCGCTTTAAGTTTGCTCTGAGAAGATTATGCAAAGGATGCATGGTATTAACCGAAAAAGAGCATGCCTGCAAGTAACCAAAGTTATTTTGCGACATGCCCTTAAAACGGAGAAACACGTTAAGGATAATAAAAATTATCGTTTATGGCTGCAGTCCAGAACATTTTTTATTTTATGGGTAACCATCGCTTTAATAGCAGCACGACCCGGTCCTAAATACTGACGAGGATCGAACCAACCGGGATTTTCAACGAAAACTTGTCGGATCGAAGCGGTCATAGCCAGTCTTAGATCGGTATCGATGTTGATTTTACAAACACCGGATTTGGCAGCTTTTCGTAACATTTCTTCAGGAACTCCCTGGGCACCGGGAATTTGTCCTCCAAATTGATTGCATAGGTCCACGAATTCTTTTGGAACGGAGGAGGCTCCATGAAGTACCAGTGGATAGCCGGGTAGGAGAGTGGAAATTTTATCAAGTCGTTTAAAATCCAAGCGCGGTTCACCAGCAAATTTGAAGGCGCCATGACTGGTTCCAATCGTGATTGCAAGAGAATCGCAACCGCTTCGTTCAACAAATTCTACCGCTTCGTCTGGATCGGTATAGGTTGCATTTGCAGTGTCAACATTGACATCATCTTCAATGCCAGCCAGTTTTCCCAACTCGGCCTCAACGACAACACCGTGATCATGGGCATATTCAACGACTTTCTTTGTTAAGGCAATATTTTCATCAAAGGGATGTTTTGAGCCATCAATCATAACGGATGTAAAACCGCTATCGACACAGCTTTTGCAGATTTCGAAATCATCGCCGTGATCTAAATGGAGACAAATATCCAAACCGCTAACTTCGATGGCTGCTTCAACTAATTTTCTTAAATAGACGGGGTGGGCATATTTTCTGGCACCAGCCGATACCTGTAAAATAAGGGGCGCTTGTTCATCAGCAGCTGCTTCTACGATGCCTTGTATAATTTCCATATTATTGACATTAAAAGCCCCAACCGCATAACCACCTTCATAAGCTTTTTTGAACATTTCAGTTGATGTTACTAATCCCATTTTTGAAAACCTCCTAAGGGTTATTATTTTTGCTTCTTTTTTCGTTAGATTCCTACTTATTTACTCTGCTAGTATACTCTTTTTCGAAAGAATACTCAAGCAATCAAGGTAAAATTGACAGTTTTTGATATTTTTTTCCAGACAGAAATTAAGCAAAAATAAATTAGGCATTTTTGAAGTGTGAAATAATTAAAATGGCAAGTGGGGATAATTCTGAATTAAAGGTAAATAAAAAGAGACGAACTTAAAAGTCGCCTCTTTTTGAAAAACAAGAACTAACGTTGTTTAATAAAGCTGGGAAGAATTTTTAATAAACCGACGAGCATAATCGTGTACAGTGGGATCAGAAAAATATTTGTAATGATCCGGGCAGGGAGTAATACAGCAATGGCCTGTCCATAAAGAATACTTAAAAACCACGTATTTAACAAAATTGATGTGACCAATTGTGAAACGCTGACGATAAAAAGAATGTGATCGCTGCGATATTCACGATCAAGATTGGATTTTTTTACAACAACAATGGGGAAGACCGCAAATGCGATCATCAAAACAACAAAAAGAACAAAGAATACCATGTTTAGTGGCGCTCCTTCATAGTAAATGATGCCATTGTTAAAACTGAATATGCCGGAAATCGCCAGGATAATCGATGTCAGAGCAATAAATAGCATATTGAACCATTCCAGATGTTTGATTTTTTTGTTTCTTAACATCATAAAAAGTAGGCCCGGAATTAAACCGGTGAGTCCATTGGCCAATGTAAACCCGATAAAGAAAGGACCGCCTGGTTTAATCATAAAGCACAAAATATCTGAAATAAAACCTACGGCAAAACCCGCCAACGGTCCAAACAAGATACCGCTTAGCATGATTGGCAAAGCAGTGATGTTAACCCGCAAAGAGGGAAAACCACCAAGAGGGATAATCACCTCAAACAGAATTTTCAGCACGATGCTGATGGCAATGAGCAGTCCACAATTGACCACAACTCGGGTCCGGGTGGAACTACTAATAAAAGCATTACTTTTCATAAAACCTCCTTGATTTTAAAGTAATGCTTCCGCAACCTACAATCTGCATTGTAACAGCGGAAGCGACAAGATACCGCAATGGTCACATTTCGTTTAAAGGCAACTTCCCATCCTTTAACACTTTACGCATCTTGTCTACTCTGGTATTAAATTGACATCATTTTAACATGAGTTTAAAGGTTTACACAAGGATAAATTATTATCGTTATTTTTTAATCAAAGTAGTTATTTTCAAAATTTGGAGTAGATATAGTATCAGTCATAATAAAATTTATAAGAAAAAATGTAAATGGAGGGTAATAAATAAAAAATTATGGAAGTACAGAGTTTGTGGTTATAAAATAGAAGGCGTTGAAGCCCCAGAGCTTTGTTTGAATTGCAGATTCCCTTAGGATCAATTTGCCGCACTGAGTGAAAAGATGTAAAAAAGGTTTGCGATTCTTATATTACCAATGATATCCATATGGAAGTGCTTGGATTGGCAAAGAAAATCATTCTTCTGTCAAGAAAGGGTGCAGAAATTAATCTTGACCTGGCCTGTTTACATAGTTTTAAAAAAGCAGAATCTGATTGCTATGTTATTAATGAAATGTGTAAAGCTGAAATAGTCGGACATATTTAAAAAGGAAAATGGTAAATATATATTGATGTGGAGCTAGGGTTTGTGTTATGATAGTTCAGTAAGTTTTACTGCTGGCGTGGCACAGATGGTAGCGCAACTGATTCGTAATCAGTAGGCCGGGGGTTCGATTCCCCCCGCTAGCTCCAGTAAGAATCACATAAGAGAGTCGTTTTGGTTCTCTTTTTTATTTGCGTAAAGAGTGAAATGCTTAAGAAAACCCATGAGTTGGGGATTGTTTGGGAAACTTGAAACACTCCCATCTATTCTCCAAGTAAAAAATCTACGATATTGATCTGTTTGATACCATCTTCGTCCATCGGGAGCTCATCCATTGATATTATAAATTTGGGATAGTGGTCGGCCACTTTTTTTAGTGGAGCTATTTCACGCTCAAAGGTTGCAGGGTCGAGAATAGTTGCTGAAACCTGATAGTATACCTTATCGCTGCCGAGCATCGCAATAAAATCAATTTCTTTATCATCAACCTTACCGATATCGACCGTATAGCCACGTCTCAGAAGCTCCAGATACACAATGTTTTCAAGAATATGGCCAATGTCAGCATTTTTATCCCCGAGCAGCATGCGGCGCAGTCCAAGATCCACTAGATAATATTTTTCAAGCGATTTTAGATGCTGTTTACCCTTGACATCATACCGGTTAGCCTTATATAGAATAAAGGCACTCGTTAGGGCTTCAATATAGTTTTCAACGGTTACTGAAGTCGTTTTTCGTCCGAAAGAAGTCAGGCTGTCGGCAATTTTCTTCGAAGACACAATATTGCCAATATTGTCAAAAAGGAATTTAATCACACTTTCAAGTAGGGGAATATCGCTGATTCGTTTTCTGGCAACGACATCCTTGAGTAAAACGGTGTTATAGATTCCCATCAGATAATCCCTGCGAATGTTCTCATCTTCAATAACCGCCACATAGGGGAAACCGCCGTTTTTGAAATAGCTGTTCCAGGCGTCCCGCTGATCGCCGCCAACCAGTTCATAATATTCCGCAAAGGAAAGGGGCAGCATACTGATTTCGATATATCTGCCAGAAAGCAGCGTGGCCAATTCGCCGGAAAGCATCTGAGCATTTGAACCTGTGATATAAACATCCACATCGTCTTTGATAAACAAGCTATCAACGGCTTTCTGAAACTGAGGTACATTCTGTATTTCATCTAAAAATACATAGGTCATTTTGTTAGGAATAAGCTGCTTTGTGACATAGTCATGGAGCTTCCGATAGTCAAGTAAATGCTCATTGGCTACGTCCTCAAAGTTAATCGAGATAATTTGATTGTCCTCAATGCCACATTCTTTCAAATAAGCTCTGAACATTAAAAGCAAGGTAGATTTTCCGCAGCGGCGAATACCCGTAATAACCTTGATGATTTTCTTGTCTTTCATTCTTTTCAACTTTTCCATATATTGTTTTCTTTGTACCATGATGAACACCTCCTATTAATGATACCATAACATGAAAAAATAATGAAGTAAACAAGTTTTCATTTTATAATATAAAAAAAATAAATAATTCGGATGTTTTATTTTGGAAAATGATAAATTCGTTTTATTGAATTAAATAAAACTCGAACGCCATAAACTTAGGGCTTCAACTTCATAACTATTTGCGTTTGGCAGCAATTGATTTTTCAAGCTGTATTACTAATAAGACCGCTCGTAGAATAAAAAAGTCTTGTTTAGCAGAGATGTCAAAGTGCTATCGATAGAAGAAATTAGAAAAATGTTTATAGAACCAATGATTTATGCAATACTGGTAGAAGAGCCATTTAGAAAGCATTGGAGTAGAAAATGGAAGTGGGGGGAAAATGGTATTGCGACACTATAATGTACACGCTTGTCAAGACACGAAATTAGAAATTTTTAGATAAATCTCCTTTCGCGTTTTGATTAGGCAGCC